>NZ_JBFTZW010000010.1:0-91362 GCF_056406555.1 Arthrobacter sp. P1_B4 | reverse complement strand
GCGGCGGCCCGCACGGCGGCGGCCCGCACGGCGGAAGCCCGCACGGTGGCGGCCCGCACGGCGGAAGCCCGCACGGCGACGGACCTGACAGCGGCTGGGACCGCCCGCAGCTTCCGAACGCCGGCGAACTCCTCGAGGGGCTGAACCCCCAGCAGGAAGAAGCGGTCAAGCACGCCGGCAGCGCCCTGCTGATTGTCGCCGGCGCCGGGTCGGGCAAGACCCGCGTGCTCAGCAACCGGATCGCCTACCTGATCGCCACGAGGCGGGCGCACCACGGCGAGATCCTGGCCATCACCTTCACCAACAAGGCCGCGGCCGAAATGCGGGAACGGATCGAGGCGCTGGTCGGCGGCCGGGCCAAGACCATGTGGATCTCCACCTTCCACTCCTCCTGCGTCCGGATCCTGCGCCGCGAGGCCAAGAACGTCGGGCTCAACTCCAACTTCTCGATCTACGACTCCGCCGACTCGCTGCGCCTGATCACCCTGGTGGCCAAGAATCTGGATCTTGACCCCAAGCGCTTCGCGCCCAAGGCCATCCAGCACAAGATTTCCGCGCTCAAGAACGAGCTGATCGACGCCGACAGCTATTCCTCGAGCGCCAACTACAACGATCCCTTCGAGCAGGCCGTGGCCGAGGTCTTCAAGGGCTACACCCAGCGCCTGCGCCAGGCCAACGCCATGGACTTCGATGACCTGATCGCCGAGACCGTCTACATGTTCCGGGCCTTCCCGGCGCTCGCCGATTCCTACCGGCGCCGCTTCCGGCACGTCCTCGTGGACGAGTACCAGGACACCAACCACGCCCAGTACGCCCTGGTGCGCGAGATCGTCGGCGAGGGTCCTGACGCCGCCGAGCTCACCGTCGTCGGCGATTCAGACCAGTCCATCTACGCCTTCCGCGGCGCGGACATCCGCAACATCGTGGAGTTCGAGAAGGACTACCCGGACGCCCGCACCATCAAGCTCGAGCAGAACTACCGCTCCACCCAGACCATCCTCAGCGCCGCCAACTCGGTGATCTCCCGCAACCCCAACCGGCCGGAGAAACGGCTCTGGACGGCCGAGGGCGACGGCGAGAAGATCGTCGGCTACGTCGGCGAGAACGAACACGACGAGGCCCAGTTCATCGCCAAGGAAATCGACCGGCTCCAGGACGAGGGCAACCTGCGCCCCGGCGACGTCGCCATTTTCTACCGCACCAACGCCCAGTCCCGCTCGATCGAGGACGTCCTGGTCCGCGTGGGCCTGCCCTACAAGGTGGTCGGCGGCACCCGCTTCTACGAGCGCAAGGAGATCAAGGACGCCCTCGCCTACCTGCGCGTCCTGGTCAACCCGGACGACGACGTCAACCTCCGCCGCATCCTCAACGAACCCAAGCGCGGGATCGGGGACCGTGCCGAGGGTGCCGTCGCCGCCCTGGCAGAGCGTGAGCGCACCTCCTTCATGGCCGCCGCGCGGCGCGCCGATGAAGCCCCGGGCATGGCGACGCGTTCGGTCAACGCCGTGCTGGGCTTCGTGAAACTCCTCGACGACCTCGCCGAGGTCGCTTCCGGCTCCGGCGCCGCCGCGGCTCTCGAAGCCGTGCTCGAACAAACCGGCTACCTGGCCGGGCTGCGTTCCAGCACCGACCCGCAGGACGAGTCCAGGGTGGAGAACCTCGCCGAACTGGTCGCCGTCGTCCGGGAATACGAACGGGACAATCCCGAAGGCTCGCTCGGAGCCTTCCTGGAGCAGGTCTCCCTCGTGGCTGACGCCGACCAGATCCCGGACGCCCCCGGCGGTGACGCCGAAAACCTGGCGGCCGCCGTCGCCGAAGCCAAGCGGCTCGGCGTCGTGACCCTGATGACGCTGCACACCGCGAAGGGCCTGGAATTCCCGGTGGTGTTCCTGACCGGCATGGAGCACGGGCTGTTCCCGCACCAGCGCTCCGCCACCGATCCCAAGGAACTGGCCGAGGAACGCCGGCTGGCCTACGTGGGGCTGACCCGGGCCCGCAAGCGTCTCTACCTGACCAGGTCCGAGGTCCGCAGCATGTGGGGCCAGAGCCAGTACAACCCCGCGAGCCAGTTCATCGAGGAGATCCCGGCCGAGCTCGTCGAGTGGAAGCGCGAAGGCGCCAGCCGCCAGAGCGGAGGCTGGGGGAGCGGTGCCGGGATCGGGTCCAGCCGCTACGGCGGATCGTTCTGGGGTGCCGGGACCGCCCGCGGCGCCGCGGCCAGCCCGGCCGCCGGCTTCAACGCCGATGTTCCCGCCGCGGTGGCCAAGAACAGGGTCCAGCCGCAGAAGGAAGTCGTCGCCGTCAGCGTGGGGGACAAGGTCAACCACACCAGCTTCGGCAACGGCACCGTCCTGGCGGTGGAGGGCGCCGGGGACAAGACGGTCGCCAAGGTCAAGTTCGACGTCGGCGAGAAGCGGCTGCTGCTGCGCTACGCGCCGCTGACCAAGCTGGACGCCTGACTGACCGCGTAACTGGACGTTTGTTGAAGACCCGGCGGGAGTCCGGAGACCGGTCCGCCGGCACCCCGTGCAGCCGCTGGCACGGGCGTTCGCCGTACATTACGGACGCGGGTCCGGCACGGCCGCGCCGGCCTTCGGAGCGCCGTCAGACACCCCAAAAACCCCGTAATCTAGCGGTTTTTCTACGCTCCATAGAATAGTGTCCTTACTCACATAACCGGTACTCTGGAACGGGCTGGTCCGATCGAAGGACTAGAGTTCCCAAAGGAGCATTGCGCCGTGTGGCTCGTTTCCAAGCTTGTCGCAGGGTGCGTTTATTCCGCAGCCCGGTAACCGCGAGTACGTGGGGTCCGGCTGTACAGAAACTACTTCGACGTAGAAGGACACTAAACCGTGGACCTGTTTGAATATCAGGCGCGCGATATGTTCGAGGCGCACGGTGTACCCGTGCTTGCTGGCATCGTGGCGCACACCCCTGAAGAAGCAAAGGCAGCTGCCGAGAAAATCGGCGGCGTAACTGTCGTAAAGGCGCAGGTCAAGGCCGGAGGCCGCGGCAAGGCCGGCGGCGTCAAGGTCGCGAAGACCGCTGACGAAGCGTTTGAACACTCCACCAACATCCTCGGGATGGACATCAAGGGCCACACCGTGCACCGGGTGATGATCGCCCAGGGTGCAGACATCGCCGAGGAATACTACTTCTCCGTCCTTCTGGACCGGGCCAACCGCAACTACCTGGCCATGTGCTCGGTAGAAGGCGGCATGGAAATCGAGCAGCTCGCCGTTGAGCGCCCCGAGGCCCTGGCCAAGATCTCGATCGACCCGGCCGTGGGCATCGACCAGGCCAAGGCCGACGAAATCGTCGCCGCGGCAGGCTTCGCCGAGGAACTGCGTGGCAAGGTCGCCAGCGTAATCCTGAAGCTCTGGGACGTTTTCAAGAAGGAAGACGCCACTCTTGTGGAGGTCAACCCGCTGGTCCTGACCGGCGCCGGCGACATCGTTGCCCTCGACGGCAAGGTCTCCCTCGACGAGAACGCCGACTTCCGCCACCCCAAGCACGCCCACCTTGAAGACAAGGACGCTGCTGACCCGCTCGAGGCCAAGGCCAAGGCGCAGGACCTCAACTACGTCAAGCTGGACGGCGAAGTCGGCATCATCGGTAACGGTGCCGGCCTGGTCATGTCCACCCTCGACGTCGTTGCTTACGCCGGCGAGAACCACGGCAACGTCAAGCCCGCGAACTTCCTGGACATCGGCGGTGGAGCTTCCGCCGAGGTCATGGCAGCAGGCCTCGACGTCATCCTGGGCGACCCGCAGGTCAAGTCCGTCTTCGTCAACGTCTTCGGCGGCATCACCGCCTGTGACGCCGTCGCCAAGGGCATCGTCGGTGCACTGGCCGAGCTGGGCCACTCCGCGAACAAGCCGCTGGTAGTCCGCCTTGACGGCAACAACGTTGAGGAAGGCCGCCGCATCCTGGCCGAGGCCAACCACCCGCTGGTTACCCTGGCCGCCACCATGGACGAGGGCGCCGACAAGGCTGCCGAGCTCGCCAACGCAGCGAAGTAGAGGGACTCGACTATGTCTATTTATCTGAACAAGGACTCCAAGGTCATCGTCCAGGGCATCACCGGCGGCGAAGGCACCAAGCACACCGCCCTGATGCTCAAAGCCGGCACCAACGTTGTGGGCGGCGTCAACGCCCGCAAGGCCGGCACCACGGTCCTGCACGGCGACAACGAGATCACCGTCTTCGGCACCGTCAAGGAAGCCATGGCAGAGACCGGCGCTGACGTTTCCATCGTCTTCGTGCCGCCGGCCTTCACCAAGGACGCCGTCGTTGAAGCCATCGAGGCCGGCATCGGCCTCGTCGTCGTCATCACCGAAGGCGTGCCCGTCCAGGACTCCGCCGAGTTCTGGGCACTGGCCCAGTCCAAGGTGGACGCCAACGGCAAGCAGGTCACCCGCATCATCGGACCGAACTGCCCCGGCATCATCACCCCGGGCGAGGCCCTCGTCGGCATCACCCCGGCCAACATCACGGGCAAGGGCCCCATCGGCCTTGTCTCCAAGTCGGGCACCCTGACTTACCAGATGATGTACGAGCTGCGCGACCTCGGCTTCTCCACCGCCATCGGCATCGGCGGCGACCCGGTCATCGGCACCACCCACATCGATGCCCTCGAAGCCTTCGAGGCTGACCCGGAGACCAAGGCGATCGTCATGATCGGCGAAATCGGTGGCGACGCCGAAGAGCGTGCCGCCGACTACATCAAGGCCCACGTCACGAAGCCGGTTGTTGGCTACGTGGCCGGCTTCACCGCTCCGGAAGGCAAGACCATGGGCCACGCAGGCGCCATCGTCTCGGGTTCCGCGGGCACCGCCCAGGCCAAGAAGGAAGCCCTCGAGGCTGCCGGCGTCAAGGTCGGCAAGACGCCGTCCGAGACCGCCAAGCTCCTGCGCGAGGTCTTCGCGACCCTCTAGGTCCGAAGCGCCGAAGTACCAGCACTACAGCAACGCGGGGTCACTCACGGCCCATTCCACTCGGTGGGATGGGCGCGGAGTGACCCCGCGTTGTTTCTTTAAGTACGACGGCGGCAGGYCACCTGCCCCGGGAGGTGACCTGCCGCCGTCGTACTCTTTAAGTCCCTGAGGTCCTAGACCTTGGCCCCGCTGAGGACTTCCTCGAGCTGTTCGTAGGCTTCTGTCATGCCGCCCTCCATTCCGGACTGCGCCATGCCGTCGCGGGCCTCCATGCTGGGGTAGACCGCGTGGCCGCTGAGCCGCGAACGGCCGCCACCCAGGTCCTCGAAGGTCAGGGACTCAATACTCACCACGTCCGGGTAGCCATCGAATTCGAAGGTCTGGATGGCGAAATCATTCTCGCGGACAGTGTGGAAGACACCGGTGAAGCCATAGGCGCTGCCGTCCGGCGCGGTGTGGGTGTAGCGGTAGCTGCCGCCGGTCCTAAAGTCGTAGTGGTCAACAGCCATAGTCAGCCGCCGTGGGCCAAGCCACTGGGCGACGAGCTCGGGATCCTTGTGCGCCCGGAACACCTCGGACACCGGAAAGTCGAATTCACGCTCGAAATCGATGAACGGCAGACCCTCGGGGACGGTCAATTTCAGTGCGTTGCTCATGATGCATCCTTTGCCTGTGTGCCGCTCTGGGCGGCGCGGATTTCAAGCACGGCGTCAAGGCTGCGGAACTGCCCCTCGCGGACCAGCCGGTACTGGTCGATCCAGGCAGTGAGTGCTTCCAGCCGTGCAGGGTTCAGGTGCACGGGCCGGCGCTGGGCGTCACGGGTGCGCGTGACAAGTTGCGCCTGCTCGAGGACCTGGATGTGTTTCGAGACCGCCTGCTTGGTGATCGCGAAGGGCTCCGCCAGTTCATTGACGGTGGCCGGGCCCCGGCTGAGCCGGGCAATGATGCGGCGGCGGACCGGATCGGCGAGGGCCAGGAAGGCCGCGTCGAGCTCGGCGTCGTCACTCGCTTCCACTCGGTGCTCCACCTCCTCGTCCCGTGGTCAACTGATCAGTAATCAACTTGCTCATTGATCAATCTCTAGGTTGTTAACGCTACGCCGGAGGCATTGTCCGCGCAATACCCAACGCGGGGTCACTGAGGGCCCGTCCTGAGGGGCTGGGACGGGCGCTAAGTGACCCCAAGTTGCTGTGTGCTGTCACGGAATCCTTGCGTAGCTCCGAATTACTTTGTTAGTATGTCAGGACAAACTAGTGAAGGAGATGCGAGTGCCTCTCGTACGAATTGACGTCAACCAGGGCCGCGGCGCGGAGCAGCTCCGCGGACTCAGCCAGGGCATCCACAGCGCGATCGTGGCCGAATTTGGCATTCCGGAGCGGGACTACTTCCACGTGCTGACCGAGCATCCCGTGGGGCAAATTGTTGCCCAGGATGCCGGGCTCGGCTTCGAGCGGACGCCGGACGTGGTGATGATCCAGATCTTCACCCAGGCCGGGCGCAGCCAGTCCGCCAAGCAGTCCCTGTTTGCCGCCATTGCGGACAGGCTGGCCGCCGCGGGGGTCGCCGGCGAGGACGTTTTCATCGGATACGTCGAGAACACCGCGGGGGACTGGTCGTTCGGTTTCGGGCAGGCCCAGTACGTCACCGGCGAACTCGGCATTCCCGCCAGGTAGCCACCGGGGTAATACCGGCGCCTGCTCCGCCGCCGCGGCGCCGCGCGGGGCGTCACTTGAAGTCCCCGTGTCATGTTGTAAATATGTCAGTACAAACCTTTGACAGTACATGGATTCTAAGGCAAAGTAGTGGTTGTGGCCCGGCTCACGCCAGGCCCCAAAGCACCGAATAAGCACCGCAGAAACGCCGAAGCTCAGGCTGCGCAAAGGTATCGAGTCCACACCAGAAAGGTCCACGATCACCGTGACCCACGAACTGCTCACGATCGGGCGCATCAGTGTTGATATCTACCCGAACGACATCGGGGTGGATCTGGAGGATGTCACGTCCTTCGGAAAGTACCTTGGCGGATCCCCATCCAACGTGGCTGTCGCCGCCGCCCGCCATGGCCGCCGCACCGCCGTCATCACCCGCACCGGCGACGACGCCTTCGGCAAGTACCTGCACCGCGAACTGCGCAAATTCAACGTGGACGACTCCTTCGTCACGGCGGTCAAGGAATGGCCCACCGCCGTCACGTTCTGCGCCATCAAGCCGCCGGAGGACTTCCCGCTCTACTTCTATGGACGCTTCCCCGCGGCACCGGACCTGCAGATCAAGGCCGAGGAACTGGACCTGGACGCCATCAGGGACGCCGGGATCTTCTGGTCCACCGTCACCGGACTCTGCCAGGAGCCCAGCCGCACTGCCCAGCTCACGGCCCACGAGGCACGGCCCCGCACCGGGCTCAAGGAAGGCCAGTTCACCATCCTGGACCTCGACTACCGGCCGATGTTCTGGGCTTCCGAGGAGGAAGCCCGGGAACAGGTCGCCAGGATCCTGCCGCACGTCACCGTTGCGATCGGCAACGACAAGGAATGCGCCGTCGCTGTCGGGGAAGGCACCCCGGACGAACAGGCGGACCGGCTGCTCGCGGCCGGCGTCGAAATCGCCGTCGTGAAGCTGGGCCCTGAAGGGGTCATGGCCAAGACCCGCACCGAGCGTGTGGTCTCTGCCCCGGTGCCTGTGGAAACTGTCAACGGCCTCGGCGCCGGCGACTCCTTTGGCGGGGCCTTCTGTCACGGCCTGCTCTCCGGCTGGCCCCTGGCACAGGTCCTCGACTTCGCCAACGCCGCCGGCGCCCTCGTCGCCTCCCGCCTGTCCTGCGCCGACGCGATGCCGACGCCGGACGAAGTCACCGGCCTGCTCGCCGACCGCGGCCGCCTGCTGCCGGGTACCTACGCCACCGAAGGAGCAGCACTGTGAGTGCAAACCCAGCCGTCGCCACCCGTGCGGTGAACGACGATCCCCGCCGCTACGAGCACCTGAGCATTATCCGGCTCGAAGACCCGGAAGCGATTGCCCGCGCCGCCAAGGCCCGGCGCCGCCACCCCGGTGTCAGGGCCCACCGGCAGAACTTCATTGTCGCCGCCGACCACCCTGCCCGCGGCGCGCTCGCCGTCGGAAACGATCCGGTGGCCATGGCCGACCGCCGCCAGCTCCTGGACCGCCTGCAGATCGCCCTGGCCAACCCGGACGTGGACGGTGTCCTCGCCTCGCCGGACATCATGGACGATCTGCTCCTGCTCGGCGCGCTCGAGGGCAAGCTGCTCTTCGGCTCGATGAACCGTGGCGGACTCTCCGGCCTGGTGAACGAATTCGATGACCGCTTTACCGGCCACACCGCGGCCGCGCTCGAGGCCCTGGGCGCCGACGGCGGCAAGATGCTGACCCGCATCTGCCTCGGCGACCCGGACACTGTCGCCACCCTCGAAGCGACCGCGAGGGCCATCGACTCCCTCGCCGAACGCAGGCTGATCGCCATGGTGGAACCGTTCCTCTCCGTCCGCGAAAACGGGAAGGTCCGCAACGACCTCTCCACCAATGCCGTCATCAAGTCAGTCGCCATCGCCGAAGGCCTCGGCGCGAGCAGCGCCTACACCTGGATGAAGCTCCCCGTGGTGGCCGAGATGGAACGCGTCATGGCGTCCACCACGATGCCCACCGTGCTCCTCGGCGGAGACCCGGACGCTGGCCAGGACGAGGTGTTCGCCAGCTGGCAGACTGCCCTCGCCTTGCCCGGCGTTCAGGGCCTCACCGTCGGCCGGACCCTGCTCTACCCGCAGGACGGCGACGTCGCCGGCGCCGTGGCAACCGCGGCCTCGCTGCTGCACCACACCGAATCCACCCGCACCAAAGAAGTATCGGAGTAGCTTCCCATGGGAATGAGCACGGCATCAGGAACACGCAGAATGACGGTCGCGCAGGCCGTCGTTGAATACCTGTCCAAGCAGTACACCGTCGATTCGGCCGGCGGCCAGGACTTCCGGGAACGCCTGATTCCGGGCACGTTCGGCATCTTCGGCCACGGCAACGTCGCCGGCGTCGGCCAGGCCCTCAAGCAGTACCAGCAGCTCGATCCGACGATCATGCCGTACTACCAGGGCCGCAACGAACAGGCCCAGTCCCACCAGGCGGTCGGCTTCGCCCGCCACACCCGCCGCCGCCAGACCTTCGCGATCAGCACCTCGATCGGTCCGGGCTCCTCGAACCTGCTCACCGGCGCGGCGCTGGCCACCACCAACCGGCTGCCGGTCCTGCTGCTGCCGAGTGACACGTTCGCGACCCGCGCCGCCGACCCCGTGCTGCAACAGCTCGAACAGCCCTACGCCTACGACATCACCGTCAATGACGCGTTCCGGCCCCTGTCGAAGTTCTTTGACCGCGTCTCCCGGCCCGAGCAGCTGTTTTCCGCGTTCCACCACGGACTCCGTGTCCTCACCGACCCGGCCGAGACCGGTGCCGTCACCATCTCGCTGCCCCAGGACGTCCAGGCCGAGGCCTTTGACGTGCCCGAGGAATTCCTCGCCGAACGCGAATGGCGGATCCGCCGCCCGGACGCCGACGACGAGGACATCCGCCGCGCCGCCGAGGCGATCCGCGCCGCCAAGCGCCCGCTGATCATCGCCGGCGGCGGTGTGCTCTACGCCTACGCCAACGAGGAACTCGCGAAGTTCGCCGAGCTGACCGGCATCCCGGTCGGCAACACCCAGGCCGGCGTCGGCGTGCTGCCCTGGGACCACAAGTTCTCCCTCGGGGCCATCGGCTCCACCGGCACGACGGCGGCCAACGCCATCGCCGCCGAGGCCGACCTCATCATCGGGATCGGTACCCGTTACGAGGACTTCACCACCGCCTCCCGGACCGCGTTCCAGAACCCGGACGTGAAATTCCTCAACATCAACGTCGCCGCCCTCGACGCCTACAAGCACGGCACCTCACTGCCGATCGTGGCCGACGCCCGAAAGGCCCTGGTCAAACTGAACCAGGCCCTCGGCGGCTACCGCATCGGCGCGGACCTCGAGCAGCGGATCGCGGCCGAGAAGAAACGCTGGGACGCCACCGTGGACGAGGCATTCGACACGCGGTTCACGCCGCTGCCGGCGCAGAACGAGATCATTGGCGCCACGAACCGCGCCATGGACGCCCAGGACGTCGTCATCTGCGCCGCCGGCTCACTCCCCGGTGACCTGCACAAGATGTGGCGCGTCCGGGACCCGTTCGGCTACCACGTCGAATACGCCTACTCCTGCATGGGCTACGAGATCCCGGGCGGCCTCGGGGTCAAGCGCGCCGCCCTGGCCGAAGCCGCCAAGGGCGGCACGCAGCGCGACGTCGTCGTCATGGTGGGGGACGGCTCCTATCTGATGATGCACACCGAACTCGTCACCGCCGTCGCCGAGCGGATCAAGCTGATCGTGGTCCTGATCCAGAACCACGGCTACGCCTCCATCGGTTCGCTTTCCGAATCGCTCGGCTCCCAGCGCTTCGGCACCCAGTACCGGGCGCTGGATGAGGAACACCACAGCTTCGACGACGGCGACCGGCTCCCAGTGGACCTGGCCCTGAACGCCGAAAGCCTCGGCGTGAAGGTGATCCGGATCGAACCGGGGGAGAAGGTCATCGCCGAGCTCGAGCAGGCCGTCCGGGACGCCAAGGCCGCCCCAGAACGTGGCGGCCCGATCGTCATCCACGTTGAATCCGACCCGCTGCTGGATGCCCCCAGCTCCGAGTCGTGGTGGGACGTTCCGGTCTCCCAGGTCTCCGAGCTCGACTCGACGAAACAGGCTTTCCAGACCTACACCGACCACAAGAGCCGCCAGCGCAAGCTGCTCGGCTGACCCCGGCTCCCTGAGCCATCCCAGATTCCAACTCCCAAGGACATTCCCATGACTACCGTCACCGCCACCAAAACCATCCACCACTTCATCAACGGCGCCGAAACCGCCGGTGAGGGTACCCGCACCCAGCCCGTCTACAACCCGGCCACCGGCGCCGTCTCCGCAGAGCTGCGGCTGGCCAACCGGACCGACCTGGACACCACCGTCGCCGCCGCCCGCGCTGCCGCCGATTCCTGGGGCGACATCTCCCTGGCCAAGCGCACCGCGGTGCTGTTCAAGTTCCGCGAACTCGTCGCCTCCCACGTGGACGAGCTCGCCGAACTGATCACCGCCGAACACGGCAAGGTCCTCTCCGACGCCAAGGGCGAGATCGGCCGCGGACTCGAGGTCATCGAGTTCGCCTGCGGCATCCCGCAACTGCTCAAGGGCGACTACTCGGACCAGGTCTCCACCGGCATCGACGTTTTCTCCTTCCGCGAGCCGCTCGGCGTCGTCGCCGGCATCACCCCGTTCAACTTCCCGGTCATGGTCCCGCTGTGGATGGCCCCGATGGCGATTGCCACGGGCAACGCCTTCATCCTCAAGCCCTCCGAGCGCGACCCCTCCGCCTCCATGCTGCTCGCCAAGCTGTGGAAGCAGGCCGGGCTGCCCGACGGCGTCTTCCAGGTCCTGCACGGCGACAAGGAAACGGTCGACGGCCTCCTGACCCACCCGGACGTGGACGGCATCTCCTTCGTCGGTTCCACCCCGATCGCCCGGTACGTCCACGAGACCGCCACCGCCCACGGCAAGCGCGTCCAGGCCCTGGGCGGCGCGAAGAACCACGCGATCATCCTGCCCGACGCCGACCTCGACAACGCTGCCGACCACCTGGCCGCCGCCGCGTTCGGCTCCGCCGGGGAACGCTGCATGGCCATCTCAGTCGCCGTCGCCGTCGGCGACGCCGCCGACCTGCTGGTCAAGAAGGTCGAAGAGCGCGCCCTGGCCGTCAAGGTCAACAACGGCACCGTGCCCGAGGCCGAAATGGGCCCGGTCATCACGCCGGCGTCCAAGGAACGCATCGTGAAGATCGTCACCGAAGCCGAAACAGCCGGCGCCGCGATGGTGGTGGACGGCCGCGACCTCGTGGTCCCCGGCCACGAAGACGGGTTCTGGGTCGGCCCCACCGTCCTGGACCACGTCACGGCCGGGATGACCGCCTACACGGAGGAAATCTTCGGCCCCGTCCTGGTCGTGGTCCGCGTCGAGGACCTCGACGCCGGCATCGCCCTGATCAACTCCAACCCCTACGGCAACGGCACCGCCATCTTCACCTCATCCGGCGCCGCGGCCCGGAAGTTCCAGCGCTCCGTCACCGTGGGCATGATCGGCATCAACGTGCCGCTGCCCGTGCCGGTGGCGTACCACTCCTTCGGCGGCTGGAAGGCTTCGCTGTTCGGCGACAAGCACATCTACGGCCCCGAAGGCGTCGCCTTCTACACCCGCGGCAAGGTGGTCACCTCGCGCTGGCCCGAACCCACGCACGCCTCCGGCGCCTCCTACAACTTCCCGTCCAACTAGTCCCCACCGCCCCCCTCGCCTCGCAAGTCCCCACCGGCTCCCAGCCTTCGCAAGCTCAGGCAGGGGCCCTCGCCGGTGGGGCCCCACGGCCAGGGAACCCTGGCGGCGTGGGCCCATCCACCGCCACCCAACAACCGCGATCGATCGCTCCGCAACCGCCGTTTTGAGCGTCCAAAACGGCACCTGCGGAGCAACCGATGAGAAGGAATGGAAATGACAGAGAACAAGCTGATCATCGGCACCGCGCCGGACTCCTGGGGCGTCTGGTTCCCGGATGACCCCCAGCAGACTCCGTGGGAACGCTTCCTCGACGAGGTCGCCGAATCCGGCTACAAGTGGATCGAGCTCGGCCCCTACGGCTACCTCCCCACCGATCCGGCCCGTCTCGCCGAAGAGCTCAAGCAGCGCGACCTGAAGATCTCGGCCGGCACCGTGTTCACCGCATTCCACCGCGGGGCCCACCAGTACGACGAAGCCTGGGAGCCGGCCCGCAAGGTCGCCGAACTCACGGCAGCCATGGGAGGCGAACACATCGTGGTCATTCCCGCGATGTGGCGCGACGACGTCACCGGCGAGGCCGTCGAGAGCGGCACGCTGACCGGGAAGGCGTGGAGCGACCTGTTCTCCGGCCACAACCGCATGGGCAAGACCCTCTTGGAGGATTTCGGCCTGAAGCAGCAGTTCCACTCGCACGCCGACTCCCACGTCGGCGCGCAGGCGGACATCGAAACCCTGCTCGCGGCCACGGACCCGAAGTACCTCAACCTCTGCCTGGATACCGGCCACGCCGAATACTGCGGGGCCTCCAGCCTCGACCTGATCAAGAACTATCCGGACCGGATCGGCTACCTGCACCTCAAGCAGATCAACCCGGACATCCTCAAAAAGGTCAACGAGGAAAACATGACGTGGGCCGCCGCCAACCTGGCCGGCGTGATGACCGAGCCGCCGAACGGGCTGCCGGACCTGCGCGCCGTCATCGAAGCCGTGGAGGCGCTCCACCGGCCGATCTTTGGCATTGTGGAACAGGACATGTATCCCGTGGCCTTCGACGTCCCGATGCCGATCGCCAAGCGCACCCGGAACTACCTGCTTTCCTGCGGCTCCCGCACCGCCGTCAACTAGAACTGAGGACAAGATCATGACTAAGACCCTCCGCGTAGCTGTCATCGGCGCCGGCCGTATGGGCGCAGACCACATCCAGCGGCTCAACACCCGCATCCACGGCGCCGAAGTTGCCGCCGTCGTCGACGTCGACCTCGCCCGTGCCCAGGCCGCCATCGAAGGCATCCCCGGTGCCGTCGCCCTCGCCGACGCCGAGGAGGCCCTCAACAACGGCGACGTCAACGCCGTACTGATCGCCACC
The DNA here is from genome assembly GCF_056406555.1 of Arthrobacter sp. P1_B4. Classification (NCBI taxonomy): domain Bacteria; kingdom Bacillati; phylum Actinomycetota; class Actinomycetes; order Micrococcales; family Micrococcaceae; genus Arthrobacter; species Arthrobacter sp. P1_B4. The sequence goes on along the minus strand of NZ_JBFTZW010000010.1, from coordinate 77,665 downwards.
CCCGGTTTCCTGCACGAGGACATCCTGCTCAAGGCGATCGCCAAGGACATCCCGATCCTCTGCGAGAAGCCGCTCACCCCGGATGCCGAATCCTCCTGGAAGATTGTCGAAGCCGAGCAGGAGCTGGGCCACAAGCGCATCCAGGTCGGCTTCATGCGCCGCTTCGACGCCGAATACGCCGCCCTCGGCAAAATCATCCGCGACTCCGAACTCGGTGAGCTGCTCATGCTGCACCACCAGCACCGGAACCCCACCACCCCGGCGGGCTTCACCAACGAGATGCTGATCAACGACTCCGTGGTCCACGAATTCGACGCCATACGCTACTTCACCGGCGAGGAAATCACCTCGGTCCAGGTCCGCCTCGGCAAGGCCACACGGAACGCCCCGGCCGGTCAGCACGACCCGCAGCACGTGCTGATCGAGACCGAGTCCGGTGTCCTGGCCGACGTCGAGATCTACGTCAATGCCAAGTTCGGCTACGAGGTGGCCACCCAGGCCTCCTTCGAAGACGGCATCGTCAGCATCGGCGGTGACAAAGGCCCGTACACCCGCAGCAACGGCCATTGGGGCGGCAACGTCACCCCCGGCTTCGAGGAACGCTTCGGTGCGGCATACGACGTCGAAATCCAGTCCTGGGTGGACGCGGCCCTCCGCGATGAGATCGGCGGCCCGACCGCCTGGGACGGCTACGCCACGGCCGCCTGCTGCGAGGCCGGCGTCGAGGCGCAGAAGAACGGCGAAAAGGTCGCCGTGAAGCTCAACGCCAAGCCCGCCCTGTACCGCTAAAACCCCGCCGGCCGGCGCCTTCTACTGCAAAGAACGCGCCGGCCGGCCGCACGCCCGCCAGATCCACAATGGAGTGTTCACCGTGAAAATCGCCCTAGATCCCACGCCGTTCCACCACAGCCACGGACTCCTCGAGTTCCCGCGCGTGGTGGCCGACCTCGGCTACAAGTACATGCAGATGACCCCGCACGCCGATTTCATCCCCTTCTTCAACCACCCGAAGGCCGACGACGAGCTCGTGGGCAAGCTGAAGGCGGCCTGCAAGGACGCGGGAATCGAAATCGCGTCGGTGCTGCCCGTGCTGCGCTGGTCCGGCCCGGACGAGGACGCGCGCGAGGCGGCCGTCCGCTACTGGAAACGGGCCATCCAGATCACCGTGGACCTGGGCGTTGGCACCATGAACACCGAGTTCAGCGGCCGTCCGGAGAAGGCCGAGGAATCCGAGCGGGCCTTCTACCGCTCCATGGAGGAACTGCTCCCCATCATCGAGCGGGAGGGGATCGACCTGCTGATCGATCCGCATCCGGACGACTTCGTCGAGGAGGGCCTGGCCGCGATCCGGGTGATCCGCGGGCTGAACTCGAAGAATGTTGGCCTGGTCTACGTGGCCTCGCACAGCTTCCACATGAAGAACGCACCGCTGGAGATCATGCGGGCAGCGGGCGACAAGCTGCGCCTGGTCCACGTGGCCGACACGATGGACCACCACGCCTCACACGGCCTGCGTTACATCACCAACCCGCCCGGCAACCCCGTCCGCGTGCACCAGCACCTGAAAATCGGCGACGGCGACGTCAACTGGGACGAGTTCTTCGGCGGCCTGCAGGAGATCGGCTTCCTGGACCGTGAAGACACGGTGATGGTCTCCAGCGTCTTCGCCGAGGACGACAACGCCGCGGACGTCTCCCGGTACCAGCTGGAGACCATGAAGCAGCGGATCGCGAAGGCGAGCCTATGACGGCGCCCGTCGCCGAGGTGACAGGGCCCGCTAACCACAAACGGGCCCTCCGGACCGCGACGATCGTCTCCACTTTCGGCGGACTGCTCTTCGGCTACGACACCGGCGTGATCAACGGCGCTTTGCCGTACATGCAGGTGGACCTGGGCCTCACGCCACTGACCGAAGGGCTCGTGACCTCCTCGCTGCTGTTCGGGGCGGCCTTTGGCGCCCTCTTCGGCGGGCGCCTCGCGGACCGCCACGGCCGGCGCAAAATGATCATGGTGCTGGCCGTGGTGTTCCTCGCCGGCACCCTTGCGTGTACCTTCGCGCCGAACACGGAGGTGATGATCCTGGCACGCCTGATCCTCGGCCTGGCCGTGGGCGGGGCCTCGGTGACGGTGCCGGTGTACCTGGCTGAGGTCTCACCGAGTGCCCGGCGCGGACGGATTGTCACCCAAAACGAGCTGATGATCGTCACGGGCCAGCTGCTGGCCTTCATGTTCAACGCCTACCTCGGCAACAGCTTCGGCGAGGCCGGCGGGATCTGGCGCTGGATGCTGGTCATTGCAACTCTCCCGGCGATCGCGCTCTGGGTCGGCATGAACTTCATGCCCGAAAGCCCGCGCTGGCTGGCCTCGATGGGCAGCTTCGGCGAAACCCTCAGTGTGCTGCGGCGGATCCGCTCCCAGTCCGAGGCCCGGGCTGAATTTGAAGAAGTCAAGGCCATGGCCGTGGAGGACTACAAGGCCAAGATGGGCTCCTGGAAGGACCTCAGTGTTCCGTGGCTCCGGCACATATTCGCGGTGGGGATCGGGCTCGCGGTCATCCAGCAGATCACGGGCGTCAACTCGATCATGTACTACGGCACGCAGATCCTTGCCGAGTCCGGATTCGGCCGCGAGGCGGCCCTCACGGCCAACATCGCCAACGGGGTCATCTCCGTTCTGGCCACGTTTGTGGGCATCTGGCTGCTGGGCAAGGTGGGACGGCGGAGGATGCTCATCACTGGCCAGCTCGGCACCACGACGGCGCTGTTCCTGATCGGCGTCTTCTCTCTCATCCTCCCCGAGGGCCCCTCCCGGGGCTTCGTCATCCTGGCCCTGACCGTGACATTCCTGGCCTTCCAGCAAGGTGCAATCTCACCGGTCACCTGGCTGATGCTCTCAGAGATCTTCCCGCTGAAGATCCGCGGCCTGGGCATGGGCGCTTCGGCCTTCGTGCTGTGGATCGTGAACTTCCTGGTTGGCTTCGGCTTCCCGCAGCTCCTCGCCGCGATCGGACTGTCCAGCACCTTCTTCGTCTTCGCTGTGCTCGGCGTCGGGGCCATCGCCTTTGCCGCGAAGTACATTCCGGAGACCAAGGACAAGAGCCTGGAGGACCTGGAACACTTCTTCAAACAAGCGGCCGCCAGGGAACCGGTCACCGTCTAGCTCCAGTCAAGAAAGCCCTGCACGCACAAGCCCCGCCCGGGATTCGTCCCCGGCGGGGCTTTCCGCGTTTTTTCTGCGTACTCGCGCGAGGCGGTTGCCGCGCTAGGCCGCGGCGTGCAGCCGAGGGAGGGCGTCGACCAGCGGCGCCAGTTCGGGGACTTCCTGGGCCTCGGCCAGCGCCCGCTCCAGCGTGGCGTCGTGGACCGGCCTGCTCTGCTCGAGCAGGGCGATGCCGCTGGGGGTGAGCTCGGTGTAGATTCCGCGGCGGTCATCCGCGCACAGGATCCGGGTCAGCAGCCCGCGGTCCTCGAGCCGGTTGACCAGGCGCGTGGTGGCGCTCGCGCTCAACGCCGTGGCGCGGGCCAGCTGCTGCATCCGCATGTGCCAGCCGTCCTGCCGGCTCAGCGCATCCAGCACGGTGTACTCCACGACGGAGAGCTGCGCCTCGGCCTGCAAGGACCGCTCCAGCTCGGCCTCGATCAGCCCGTGCAGGGCCGCCAGGGTCCGCCAGCCTTGCGCCCGGACCTCGACGGCGTCGTCCTTGATGCCCATCAGGTGTTTCCCTTCAACTCTCGTGCCCGGCGGGGTAGTGACGGGCACATCAAATAATAGTTGCTTGCGCGCTGTATCTGCTTGTGCAAGAATAAATAACGCGTCTGCAACTACTAGCTTACGCGCCATACCCCATCCCGTACAGCTTTGTAAGGAGCACCTCCATGCCTGTTGGCCTGATAGCCCTCGCCCTCGGCGGGTTCGGCATCGGACTCACCGAGTTCGTCATCATGGGCCTGCTGCCGCAAGTGGCCGCAGACTTCCACGTCTCCGAGGCCACCGCGGGCTGGCTCATCTCCGGCTACGCACTCGCCGTCGTGGTCGGGGCGCTGGGTCTCACCGCCGCCGTGACGCGTTTCGAACGCAAGCCCGTGCTGGCTGTGCTGATGGTGCTGTTCATTGCCGGCAACCTCGTCTCGGCGCTCGCGCCGGATTACTCGGTAATGATGATCGGCCGCATCATTGCCGCGCTCTCGCACGGCGCGTTCTTCGGCATCGGCGCCGTGGTGGCCGCGAGCATGGTGGCGCCCACTAAGAAGGCGGGTGCGATCGCGATCATGTTCACCGGCCTGACGGCTGCGAATGTGCTCGGCGTCCCGTTCGGCACCATGCTGGGCCAGGCTGCGGGCTKGCGCTCCACGTTCTGGGCGATCAGCGTGATCGGTGTCCTCGCCCTGGCCGGCATCCTCGCGCTCGTGCCGAAAACCGGCTCCGGCGAACCAGCAGCGGGCGGATTCCGCGGCGAGCTCCGTGCCTTCCGGTCCGGGCAGGTCTGGCTCTCCATCCTCGTGACCATCCTCGGCTACGGCGGCATGTTCGGTGCCTTCACCTACATTGCGTTCACCCTCACCGAGGTCACCGGCTTCACCGCAGCCACGGTCCCGTGGCTGCTGATCCTCTTCGGCGTCGGGCTCTTCATCGGCAACACCCTCGGCGGCAAGGCGGCCGACAAGAACGTGGACCGCACCCTGCTCGTAGTCCTCGCCGCCCTGGTGCTGGTGCTCGTGGCCTTCGCCCTGACAGCCGGCAACCAGCCGGTGACCATCGCCACTATGGTGCTGCTGGGCGGCTTCGGCTTCGCCACGGTTCCGGGACTGCAGATGCGCGTCATGAAGTACGCCAGCAGCGCTCCCACCCTGGCCTCCGGCGCCAACATCGGCGCCTTCAACGTCGGCAACGCCCTGGGCGCCTGGCTGGGCGGCGTCACCATTACCGCCGGCCTCGGCTACACCTCGCCGATCTGGGCCGGCGCCGGGATCACCCTGCTGGGCCTGGCAGTGATGGTATTCGCCGCGGCTCAGGCCAAGCGACTGGCGACGGCCGGCGGTTCAACCGCTCCCGCCGCGGCAGCAGCGCAAACCAGCGCCGACATTCACACTACCGAGGCCGCAGCCGTTGTCCGCTGACCTCCCGAATGCAACCACAGGAGACACCATGACTTCAATTCCCCCCCATCGTCCTCAATAACGGGGTGCGGATGCCGCAGCTGGGCTTCGGCGTCTTTCAGATTCCCGACGCCGAGACCACCGAGGCGGTAGCGGCGGCGCTCGACGCCGGCTACCGGAGCATCGACACGGCCGCCATCTATGGAAACGAAACCGGAACCGGCCGCGCGCTCGCCGAGTCCGGGATCGCGCGGGAAGACCTGTTCATCACCTCCAAGCTGTGGATCGACGACCTCGGCTACGAACCAGCTCTGGCGGCTTTCGACGCGAGCCTGGACAAGCTGGGTCTCGACTACCTGGATCTTTACCTGATTCACTGGCCCGCGCCGGCGTCGGACCGGTACGCCGACTCCTGGCTGGCCCTTGAAAAACTCCATGCCGACGGCCGGGTCAGGGCCATCGGCGTGTCCAATTTCGAGCCGGGGCACCTGCAGCGGCTCATCGACCTGGGCGGCACGGTGCCGGCGGTCAACCAGGTGGAGCTGCACCCGGCGCTCCAGCAGCCAGCGGCCTGACGGCCTAGCGGCCGAACGGCAGTCGCGGGTCCAGGTCCTGGCCCTCCCAGGTCTGGCGGATCCAGCCGTGGTGCGGGTCATCGCTGATGAGCCACTCGCGGACCGGGCCGGGTCCGGCCATGACGTTGAGGTAATACATGTCGTAGCCGGGGGCGGCCATGGCGGGCCCGTGCCAGCCGTAGGGCACCAGGACGACGTCGCCGGTCCGGACCTCGGCCGCGACGTCGATGGGCCGCTCGTCGGAGGCGTAGACGCGCTGGTAGCCGATGGCGTCGTCGGCGCCCGGGCGTTGCGGGGCCCCGGGCGTCACCCGGGTTTCGAAGTAGTAGATCTCCTCGAGGTTGGTCTCGCCGTCTTTTTCCTCATCGTGCTTGTGCGGGGGATAGGAAGACCAGTTGCCGGCCGGCGTGAGGACCTCGCAGACGATGAAGCGGTCCGCCTCCAGCGCGGCGGGAGTCCCGAAATTGTGGACCTGACGGGAGCAGTTGCCCGCCCCGCGCAGTTCCACCGGCGTCTCGGCGGCCGTGATGAGGCGGGTCGGGTAGGCGGCCTTGGCCGGGGCAGTGGCGACTGCCACGCGTCCGCCGTCGGCCGAGGTGATGGCCACCGCCTTGCCGGCTCCCGTGTAGAGCACGTCGCTGGGGCCGCTGAAGACGCTGACCCGGCCGGCCAGGGGATAGTCCTGCCCGTCGACGGCCGCCACGAAAGAGCCGTTGAGCGGGATCACGATGCGTTCCTCCGCCGCGGCGTCGAGTTCGACGGCGGCGCCGGCTGCCAGCGTGGCAACCTTCAGCCCGGTATGCGCCCAGCCGTCCACCTCCAGTTTGGAGTCGGACGTCCCGATGGAGATGTCCCACGTGTCTTCGGCGGCGGTGCCGAGCGGATAGACCCAGTTGGCCATGGAAGCTGCCCTTTCGTTGTCGCGCCGGAGGCAGGCGCGTGTGTGTGCGGGGTTGGAGCCGGTTGCGCCCGTCGCTGGCGCCTAACTCTGGACGCTTACCTCTGGACCAGTGTCATTTCAAAGCTGTAGGAATCCGCCCGGTAGACGTGGTGGCCGGTTTCCACCATGCGTCCGGTGTCGTCCACCGCGGTCCGCTCCATGGTCACCAGGGCGGAGCCGGGGGTGGTCTCGAGCAGTGGCGCCTGGTAGTCATTGGCGATCATGGCACCGATCCGCTGTGAGGCCAGGCGGAAGTTCACGCCGCCGTTGCGCAGAATGGCGTAGAGGCCCTGCGCGCCCAGGGAAGCCTCGTCGAGGGCGGTGATGTCATCCCGCACCCAGTTCTCCATCAGGGCCAGCGGCTTGCCGCCCACCTTCCGGAGCCTGGTGAAGTGGTAGACCTTGGCGCCGGCCGGAAGCTGCAGAGCTGTCCGGATCGCGCCGTCCGCCTCCTCATGCGAGAAGCTGAGCACGTCGGTGGTGGGCTTGCTGCCGTTGTTGCTCAGGTCGTCGTAGAGGCTGGAGAGTTCCAGCGGGCGGCGGACCTGGCTGGACACCACCTGGGTGCCGACGCCGCGCTTGCGGACCAGGAGGCCCGAGCGGACCAGCTCGTCCATGGCTTTTCTCATCGTGGGCCGGGACAGGTTCAGCTGGGCGGCCAGGTCGATCTCGTTTTCCAGCCTGCTGCCGGGTTCCAGCAGCCCCGTGTGGATCGCTGCCTCGATGCCCTGCACCACTTGGTGGTACAGCGGCACCGGGGAAGAGCGGTCGATCCGCAGATTCAGTTGATTCGCCACTGGACATGCTCCCTTGTGCTCCGCGGCGGCCGTTGTGCCGGCCTGTCCGCGTATGTCAGGCTATGTTCGCTTGATAGGACATACTGCCTTTTTCTGATAGTAGCAGGGCTGCCAAGAGGTGCCAAGGGCTGCTGTGACGGGCTTTGTTTGCGGGGGTCGGGCTGTCGGCGCTGGCCCGGCAAGCTCTGCGAATGCGACATTCCGACCCCACTTCGTTACGTCCAAACATCCTAATGTCAGGACAAACTATTGACAACTGTGATTGGAGTCACCATGATCGGTTGTAGATGGCTCATGGACCGACGCGATGAAGCGGCCGGCGTGGCCCGGAATCAAAGGAGATTGATCGTGACCAAGTTCTCGTGGCGGAAGGCGACCCTCGTGGCGGCCGTTGTACCCATGCTGGCCCTGAGCGCGTGTTCCAGCACCGGCGGCAAGCCCGCAGACTCAGGCAATGCGGCTGGCGGAGGCCAGGCAGCCAGCACCTCCCGCATCAAGGTCGCCCTTATCACGCACGCCGCAGCCGGTGACACCTTCTGGGATATTGTTCGCAAAGGCGCCGAGGAGGCATCGGCAAAGGACAACGTTGAGCTCCTCTATACGTCCGATCCCGAAGCCGGGCGCCAGGCCCAGCTCATTCAGCAGGCCATCGACCAGAAGGTCGACGGCATCGCGGTCACGCTCGCCAAGCCCGAAGCCCTCAAGGACGTCCTGAAGAAGGCCTCCGACGCCGGCATACCGATTGTGAGCCTCAACGCCGGCGAATCGGTCTCCTCCCAGCTCGGAGCATTCACCCACTTCGGTTCCAACGAGCAGCTCGCCGGTCAGGCCGTGGGCACCAAGCTGGCCGCGGACGGCTACAAGCACCCGGTCTGCGTGATTCAGGAACAGGGCCACGTGGGACTTGAAGCACGGTGCGCGGGCGTCAAGGCGAAGGTTCCCGGAACGGAGATCCTTTACGTCGACGGCAAGGATATGACCTCCGTTCAGTCCACCGCGACTGCCAAGCTTCAGGCTTCCAAGGACGCCGACGTCATCATCGGCCTCGGCGCCCCCATCACCCTGACCCTCCTCAAGTCGGTCACTGACGCCGGCAGCTCTGCCAAGGTTGCCAGCTTCGACCTCAACGCGGAGCTCGCCCAGAAGATCGTGGATGGTGCAGTTCTGTTCACCGTGGACCAGCAGCCGTGGCTGCAGGGCTACGGAGCCGTTGACGCCATCTGGCAGAACAAGCGCGGCGGCTTCAAGATCGGCGGCGGCCAGCCTGTGCTGACAGGCCCGGCGGTCATCGACAAATCCAATGCGGCCGATGTCCTGACCTTCGCCCAGCAGGGCGTCCGCTAACAGCCCGCTGGCCGGGCCGGTTCGCGCCGGCCCGGCGGCAAGGAGACTTATCATGACCATCACCCAGACCAAGACAAAGTCGCCGGCGCCCGATGAGCGCGTCGCCAAGCGCAGTCCGTTCCAGAAGTTGCTCGGACGTCCCGAGGTCGGTGCCCTGGTGGGCGCGATCGTCCTCTTCATCTTCTTCGCGTTGGTGTCCCCGACCTTTACCCAGCCCGGTGCCCTGGCGACCATCCTGTACGGGTCCTCCACGATCGGGATCATGGCGGTGGGGGTGTCCTTGCTGATGATCGGCGGGGAGTTCGACCTCTCCACCGGCGTCGCCGTGATCACCTCGGCGCTGACCGCGTCGCTGTTCAGCTGGTACTTCACCACGAACGTCTGGGTCGGCGTCGGCCTGGCCCTGGTGGTCTCCTTGTCCGTCGGGTTCATCAACGGCTGGATCCTGATCAAGACCAAGCTGCCGTCCTTCATCGTCACCCTGGCCACGTTCCTGATGCTGACCGGCCTGAACCTGGGCCTGACCCGGCTGATCGGCGGCTCGGTGTCCTCGCCCTCGATCTCGACCATGGACGGTTTCGCCTCGGCCCGGGCGGTGTTCGCCTCCTCGGTGAGCGTCGGCGGCGTCGACATCAAGATCACCGTGTTCTACTGGTTCGCGCTCGTCGCGGTCGCGACCTGGGTGCTGATGCGGACCCGGGTGGGGAACTGGATCTTCGCCGTCGGCGGGGACGCGAACGCGGCCCGCGCCGTGGGCGTGCCGGTCAAGGCCACCAAGATCGGTTTGTTCATGGCCGTGGGGTTCTGCGCCTGGATCCTGGGCATGCACAACCTCTTCGCGTTCGACACCGTGCAGTCCGGTGAGGGCGTGGGCAACGAGTTCCTCTACATCATCGCCGCGGTGATCGGCGGCTGCCTGCTCACCGGCGGGTACGGCTCGGCGATCGGCGGCGCGATCGGCGCGTTCATCTTCGGCATGGCCAACAAGGGCATCGTCTACGCCCAGTGGAACCCGGACTGGTTCAAGTTCTTCCTGGGCCTGATGCTGCTGCTGGCCACCATCGTCAACCTCATCGTCAAGCGCCGCGCGGAACTGAAGTAGAAGGGGCCCCGGAACCATGAATGCCAAAGAGATCGACCAGCAGACCCTGCTGCAGAACGAAAAAGACCCGCTCACCCACACCCCGGTGCACCTGCTCTCCCTCGACGGGGTCGGGAAGCACTACGGGAACATCATCGCCCTCTCCGAGGTCACCATGGCGGTGGACAACGGCCGCGTCACCTGCGTGCTGGGCGATAACGGTGCGGGCAAATCCACGCTGATCAAGATCATCGCCGGCCTGCACCAGCACGACGCCGGAACACTGAAGATCATGGGCCAGGAGCGGAAGTTCAGCTCCCCCCGGGACGCCCTCGATGTCGGGATCGCCACGGTCTACCAGGACCTCGCCGTGGTGCCGCTGATGCCGATCTGGCGGAACTTCTTCCTCGGCTCGGAGCTCACGTCCGGCTTCGGCCCGTTCAAGAGCATGGACGTCGAGAAGATGAAGGACATCACGCTCAAGGAACTCGCCGCGATGGGCATCGACCTGCGCGACGTCGAACAGCCCATCGGCCAGCTCTCCGGCGGTGAACGCCAGTGCGTCGCGATCGCCCGGGCCGTGTACTTCGGCGCGAAGGTCCTGATCCTGGACGAGCCCACCGCGGCGCTGGGCGTGAAGCAGTCCGGCGTGGTGCTCCGCTACATCCTGCAGGCCCGCGACCGCGGCCTCGGCGTCATCTTCATCACCCACAACCCGCACCACGCCTTCCCCGTCGGGGACCGGTTCCTGCTGCTCAAACGCGGCAAATCGATCGGTTACTACGACAAGAAGGACATCACCCTCGACGAGCTCACCGCCCAGATGGCCGGCGGCGCAGAACTCGCCGAACTCGCCCACGAACTCGAACAACTCGGCGGCCACAGCGACGTCGTCAAAGAAGTCCAGGGCGAAGTCGCCGACGTGTCCCAGACCACCGGCAAGACCTACGGGTAACCGCCGCCCCAACTCCTGAAAGGACAAGCCTTTGGCTTACCTCAACCGCAACGCCTCCGACGCCGTCCTGCCCGTGCGGATCGGGCTGATCGGCTCGGGCTGGATGGGCGCCTTCCACGCCGAGAGCATTGCCCGCCGGGTCCCCGGCGCCGTCCTTGCCGCCATCGCGGATCCGAACCTGGAATCCGCCGGGGCGCTGGCCGGCGCCCTAGGCACCACGAAGGTGACCGCCGACGCCGCTGACCTCCTGGCCGACCCGGCGATTGACGCCGTCGTCATCGCCAGCCCCGCGCGTTTCCATTCCTCCCTGATCGGCCAGGCCGCAGCGGCCGGAAAGCACGTCTTCTGCGAGAAGCCCGCAGGTCAGGGGCTCGAGGAGCTCGACGCCGCCCTTGACGCCGTCGACGCCGCTGGGGTGCACTTCCAGATCGGCTTCAACCGCAGGTACGCCGCAGACTTCCAAGCGGCCAAGAAGGACCTCGCCGCCGGAATCGTGGGGCAGCCGCAACTGCTGCGTTCGCTGACCCGGGACCCGGGCACGGGGAGCATCGGCCACGCCGCAAGGGTCCCGGCATGGACCATCTTCCTCGAAACCCTGATCCACGACTTCGACACCCTGAACTGGTTCAACGAAGGCGCCGAACCCGTGGAGGTCTACGCCGTCGCCGACGCGCTTGTGGAGCCGGGACTGCGGGACCAGGGGTTCCTGGACACCGCCGTCGTGACCATCCGCTACAGCAATGGTGCGATCGCCGTCGCCGAGGCAAACTTCAGCGCACTCTACGGTTACGACATCCGCGGCGAGATTTTCGGCTCCAAGGGCATGGTCCAGGCCGGCCGCGCCACCGAAACCGCCGCCCGCCGGTTCACCGCCGAGGGGATGTCCGCCGACACCCCACGGCTGAACATCGAGCTCTTCCGGCAGGCCTACACAGACGAGCTGGCGGACTTCGCCGACGCCGTGCGCGCCCGGCGTGACGGCACCGCTCCGGAGTCGAAGCCCTTCACTCTCACTCCGGGAGCCAGCGACGCCCGGCGCGCACTGGCCGTGGCGCTGGCCTGCATTGAGTCCGTCAAGCGGGGGACCCCGGCAACGGTCAACACAGTGGCCGTCAACGAGAACGTGGTCCTCTGATGCGGCTCGCCGTGTGCGCTGAGATGGTCTTTACGGACCTGCCGTTCACGGAGCGGGTGCGGCGGCTCCACGAGGCCGGCTTCGACGTCGAACTCTGGGACTCGCGGCCCAAGGACATCGGCGCGCTCAAGGCCACCGGGGCGCTGTTCTCCTCCATGACCGGATACAGCTCCGGCAGCCTCGTGGATCCGGACACGGCGGACGAGGTGGTGCGGACCGCCGAGTCCCTGATCTCCACCGCCCTGGAACTTGGCGTCAGCCGGCTGGTGGTCCACCCGGCGGAACTCGTCGACGGCCACGCGGCCCGGCCTGTCTACCGCTCCAGCGGACACATGTGGGCCACCGGCGCCCGGACCCTGGAACGGCTCGGGAAGCTCGGTGAGAAGTACGGGGTGACGTTCTGCCTCGAGAACCTCAACACCATCCGGGACCACCCCGGCATCCCGCTGGCCCGGGCCAAGGACACCCTGGCGCTCGTGCAGGCTGCCGGGCACCCGAACGCCAGGCTCATGCTGGATCTCTATCACGCCCAAATGGGGGAGGGGAACCTGGTCGAGCTCGTCCGGACCGCCCTGCCATACCTCGGCGAAATCCAGGTGGCGGACGTTCCAGGCCGTTGCGAACCCGGAACCGGGGAAATCAACTACGCGGCCGTGGCCAGGGCGCTCGCGGACGCAGGCTACGAAGGAACCGTGGGCATGGAAGCGTGGGCCAGTGGCGACAGCTATGCGGCCCTGGAGGCCTTCCGTGCGGCGTTCACCGTGCCCGCACCAAACATGAGAGTGGAAGTATGAAAGACGTAATCCTTGGACTCGCCGGCGTTGGGCGGATCGGGGTCATGCACGCCAACAACATCGCCGCCCTCAACGAGGTCCTGAACCCACGAGGGATCCGTGTCCGTCTCCGCCTCACTGACGTCGCCGAAGAGCACGCCCGGACGGTGGCAAGCGGTCTCGGTGCCGAATTCCTGCCCTCGGTCCAGGCGCTGCTGGCCTCGGGGCTAGACGGCCTGGTCATCGCCACCGGAACCGGGACCCACCCCGAGCTCATCAAGGCCGGCGTGGACGCCGGGATCCCGGTGTTTTGCGAAAAGCCCGTGGCCCTGAACGTGGCCGACGCCCTGCCGGTGATCGACTACATCCGGGACCGGAACGGCGTGGTGCAGATCGGGCATCAGCGCCGGTTCGACGCCGGCTACCTGGAAGCCCGCCGCGCTTACCAGGCCGGCGAGCTCGGCTGGATCCATTCCCTGCGTGCCGTCACGTGCGACATGACGCCGCCCCCGGTCGAGTTCCTGGCCAGCTCCGGCGGGCTCTTCCGTGACTGCTCGGTCCACGATTTCGACATCCTGCGCTGGCTCACAGGCCGCGAAATCGTCGAGGTCTACGCCAAGGGCTCCAACAACGGGGATCCGGCCATCGGTGAGGCCGGCGATGTGGACACGGCCCTCGCGGTGGTGACGTTCGACGACGGCACCGTGGGAACGGTTTCGGCGACCCGCTACAACGGGGCGGGCCATGATGTCCGGCTGGAAATCCAGGGCTCCCGCGGCTCGCTGATGGTGGGCCTGGACGACAAGACGGCCATGGCCTCCGCCGAAGCGGGGATCGCTTTCCCCGCGGGGAAGCCGCACCTGACGTTTGCCGAGCGGTTCGAGACGGCGTACCGCTCCGAAATGGAGGCGTTCGTCGACCTGATCCTTGGCCGCCGGGAGAATCCCTGCACTCCGGAAGACGCCGTCGCGGCCTCCCGGGTTGCCGATGCCGCTCAGGAATCGCTGGCCACCGGTGCCCCGGTCAAGGTGACGGTGAGCGTCGGCAGCTGACCACGGCCCGGGGCGTCCGGCTCAGGGCCGGGCGCGGCACGCCTCGACGAAGGCCCGGAACGGCGCGAGCCGTTCCCCGGCCGGGAGCTCCAGGGCCTCGGGGTGCCACTGGACCGAGGCCACCCAGCGCTCCGGATCCTCCAGCGCCTCGACGGTCCCGTCCTCGGCCACGGCCGTCGCCCGCAATCCTCCGGCCACCCGGGCCACAGCCTGATGGTGGCCGGAGGCGATCTTCACGTTCACGGCACCGGAACCGCCGCCGTAGAGCGCGGCCACCCTGGAGCCGGCCCGCACCGCCACCTCATGCCAGGCCCACGGGCCGGCCCCGTGCACCGGCGCGGGCTCGCGGTGCGCCACCGTCCCCGGCGCCATGTCCTGGATGAGCGTCCCGCCGTAAAGCACATTGAGCAGCTGATGCCCGCGGCAGATGCCGAACACAGGCAGCCCGGCGTCGATCGCAAGACGCGCCACGGCGAGATCCAGCGCGTCCTGGGCAGGGCTGACGTCGTAGCAGACGTCACCGCGCAGCTCGCCGTAGAGGGCGGGGTCGAGGTCGCCGCCGCCGGGAAGGACGACGCCGTCAAGGCAGGCCATCGCCGCGGCGAGGCCGCCGTCGTCGGGCCCCGGAGCGTCGAGCAGCACCGGTTCGCCGCCGCCCTCGCGCAGCAGTTCCACGATGTACTCGAACAATGCGTTGGCTTCCGCCACGCGCGGGTCGGGATCGGAGGAACTGCTGAGGCGGACGGGAACGCCGATGCGCGGCCGACCGCGAAGGGGGTTGCGGGAAGTCTGCATGCCTCATTCTGCAACACGATCGCGGACTAGGATTACTAGATGAATCCCCGCTATCTCGTGTCCCGCAGCCGGTACATCGCCGCAGCCCCCGAAGCCATCTTCGAGGTGCTCGCCACGCCTGCCCTGCACAGCGTGATCGACGGCTCGGACACGGTGAAGGGCACCCAGCCGCGCGGGCCACGGCGCCTGTACCTCCGCGCCAGGTTCGGCATGCAAATGAACATGCGGGTGAACTACAAGATCCTCAATACCGTCTGCGAATTCGAGGAAGGCCACCGGATTGCATGGCGGCACTTTTACGGCCACGTGTGGCGCTACCTGCTTGAACCATCCACGGGCAAGGACGGCACCGCTGGCACCCTGGTCACCGAGCAATGGGACGCGCGGCAGGTCCGCGGCAAGAGCCTGCTCCGGATGGCCGGCTACCTGCGCCGCCATCCGGCCAACCTGGAGCAGACGCTGGCCAAGCTCGACGCCTACATGGCTGCGCACCCGGACATGGGTAATGTGGATGGCAGCACGAAACGAGACTGAAGGTGGGAACTGGGATGGGCCGCAGGACACTGGTCGACGATCTCGTCGACGGCCTGCTGACCGAAATCCTTGACGGAAAGCTCCTGCCCCACAACCCGATTCCGCCCGAGGCCGACATTGCCAAGGCCTACGGCGTCAGCCGGCTCACCGTGCGTGAGGCCCTCAAAGCCCTCCGGGCGCAAAACATCCTCTATGTGAAGGCCGGCCGGGGAACATTCGTCAATCCCACGGACAACTGGACCGGCCTGGACGCGATCTTCAAGGCAGCCTCCCATGGCAATGCGGCCGACCAGGTCTCGGTGGGACTGATTGAGATGCGACGGATGGTGGAGACCGGGGCCGCGGCGCTCGCCGCCAAACGCTATACCCCGGAGCAGGCCGAGCGCATGCGCGAGTGCATCGCGGATATGAAGCGCTTCCACGACTCCGGCGACCTGGACCGCTTCGTGGAGGCGGACATTGGTTTCCACGACGCCGTCCTGAAGGCGTCCGGCAACCCCTTTGTCCGGGCCCTGTTCGCCCAGTTGGGCCAGCTGCTGTACGTGACCCGGCGCGAAACGTCGGCCGTCGAGGTGATCCAGCAGCACGCCATCGATTACCACCAGCGGGTCCTGGACAGCATTCTGAGCGGCGACGCCGAGCGCTCGCGGCAGGCGATGGATGAGCACATGGACCAGACCAATGCGGACTACGAACGCTACGTCCGGGGCGCCAAGTCCTGACGTCCGCCTCCGGACTCTTGACGTAATCCGAATCACATCCTAAGATTTTGGCTAGTTCCTGAATCAGATGTCTGACATCTGACTCAACAAGAATCCTGCAGCACGCGCTTCCAGGCGGGCAGGATGACCACCCCAATCCACCGCTTTCCTCACCCGGCACAGCCGCAGGGCAGGAAAACACTTAAGAAGGTCGATGATGACTTCATTAGCCCCCAAGTCCTTCGGACTCGGCGAACTGGGCGACCGCACGCTCCGCAAGGTCCGCCGCCGCGTCATGCCCCTGATTGTCCTGCTCTACTTCGTTGCCTACCTGGACCGCAACAACGTCGGATTCGCCAAACTCACCATGAGCGAGGACATCGGCCTGAACTCCGCTGCCTACGGTCTGGGCGCCGGCATCTTCTTCCTTGGCTACGCCCTCCTGGAGGTTCCCAGCAACGCCGRCATGTACCGGTTCGGAGCCCGGAAATGGCTGGCCCGCATCCTGATCACGTGGGGCATCTTCGCCACCGCCATGTGCCTGGTGAACGGTGAAACCACGTATTACATCGTCCGGTTCCTGCTCGGTGCCGCCGAGGCCGGGTTCTTCCCGGCGATCCTGTTCTACCTGACACTGTGGTTCCCTGCCGCGCAGCGCGTCACCGTGCTGGGCATCTTCATCCTTGCCCAGCCCGTATCCAACGCGCTCGGCGCCCCGGTATCCGGGCTCCTGCTGCAGATGGACGGCGTCATGGGCCTCCAGGGCTGGCAGTGGCTCTACATCATCGAAGGCATCCCGGCGATCGCCCTCGGCCTGCTGACACCCATCCTCATGACTGACCGTCCGCGGGACGCCAAATGGCTCGAAGCCGACGAGCGCAACTGGCTCACCGCCACCATGGACGCCGAACTTGCCGCCAAGTCCCAGTCGGGCAAGCACAACTTCATGGCCGGGCTCAAGGACAAGCGCACCCTGGTCTACTCCGCCCTGTACTTCGGCCTGGTGTGCGGGATCTACGGCCTGGGCCTGTGGATGCCCACCATCGTCGCGGCCCTCGGCAAGTTCTCCACGGCAGAGGTCGGCTTCATCGTCTTCATCCCCTATGCCGTGGCCGCAGTATTCGTCTACTTCTGGAGCAAGCGCGCGGACCGGACCGGCAAGCGTGCCTGGCACGCCTCGGTCAGCATGGTGCTTGCGGGCGTCGGACTCGTGGCCGCCGGCTACCTGCTGCCGGTCAACCCGTTCCTCGCGATGGTCGGCCTGACGCTCTCCGCCATGGGGATCTACGGGGCGATCGCCCCCTTCCTCTCGATGCCCTCCGCGGCGCTGACCGGTGCGGCTGCCGCTTCCGGGCTGGCCCTGGTGAACTCCCTCGGAAACCTCGGCGGCTTCATCTCCCCGTACGCCGTCGGCCTCCTCAAGGACGCCACCGGAAGCAACCAGAGCGGGCTCCTGTTCCTGTCCCTGTGCCTGTGCATCACGGCAGTGGCCACCTACCTGTACGCCCGCCGGCGCCCCGAAGGCGACGCCGGCCTTGACCCAGCGGTCGCAGCGGCTGCCGCCGTCGACCCGGCCAAAGTATCCTGATCCGAACCCCCCGAAGGAATCTTCGTCATGACATCAATTACCCCGTTCCCCACTGAACGCACCGTGGTCCTGACCGGAGCGGCGTCAGCCCGCGGCATCGGCCGTGCCGCCGCCGACCGCCTGGCCAGCGAGGGCTGGTCCATCGCAATCCTGGACATCAATGCCGAGGACGCCAGCGCCGCTGCGGCCGAAATCGGTTCCAACCGTGCGGTCAAGGCCATCGGCGTCGGTGCGGACGTCTCCGACGCCGCGTCGGTTGACCGGGCCATCACCGAGATCGAGGGCTCGCTGCCCCCGATCGTCGCGCTGGCCAACCTGGCCGGCATCAGTTCCCCGACGCCGTTCATGGACACCACTGTCGAGGAATGGGACAAGGTCTTCGCCATCAACATGCGCGGATCCTTCATCGTCTCCCAGCGCGTGCTCAAGGGCATGATCGAGCGCAAGCTCGGCCGGATCGTGAGCATCTCCTCGATTTCGGCACAGCGGGGCGGCGGCACCTACTCAAAGGTCGCCTACAGCGCCTCCAAGGCCGGGATCATCGGATTCACCCGCGCCCTGGCCCGCGAGGTGGGCGCGTTCGGGGTCACGGTCAACGCCATAGCCCCCGGCCCCATCGACACCGACATCATGGGCGGCACCCTGAGCGAGGAACGCAAGGCACAGATGTCGGAGGGCATCATGATGGGGCGGGTCGGCAGCCGCGAGGAAGTGGCGGCCCTGATCGCCTTCCTGCTCGGCCCGGACGCCGGTTACATCACCGCGGCCACCTATGACATCAACGGCGGCCTCCAGGTCTCCTAACCTGCACGCACCCCCGTTGCGCTATCACTTTTGGGCCTCAAGATCCCGGAATGGCCACCAGGAGTGATGGCGCCACGGGGGAGCTTGGCCACGGTCTAGGCTGGCTCCATGAGCGCCGCCCGCAGCCTTCACCCCAGCCCCCGCACGTTGGAGGTCGAGAGCCTTGCCGGTTTCGACCGGCTGGTCGCGGCGGGGGCGCGCAGCATGCACGGCTGGCACGTCCAGTCGCTGGACCTGCGGGGCCGCCGGGCCCAGCTGGAGGCGTTTGAGGCCCAGGGCGCGGTCTTCCTGGGCTGCAGGTTCGACGACGGTGTGGAGGATTTGCTGCGCGGCCGGGGCGCCCTCATCTTTCCCCGGCTCACGGCCGTGCCGTTCAACCCCTACCGCGGGCAGCTGTACACGCCGCAGGAACTCTATTCCGGGATCGCCACCTCACCCTACGAGGACACGCTCGACGCGCGGGTGTACCAGTGGAGCATCCGGCCGGGCCAGCGCCGCCGGCTGGATGCGACATTGGCCGCCGCCCTGCATGACCACTCGATCGGAGTGGCACTCGACGAACTGGCCGGCACCTATCTCCGCGCCGGCCGCACGATGGTGGGGGTCATGGGCGGGCACATTGCCCGCCGCGGCACCGCCGTCTTTGAGGGCGCCGCGCTGCTGGGCCGGCTGCTGGCCCGCAGCGGCCGGGTGGTGGCCACGGGCGGCGGCCCCGGGGCCATGGAGGCCGCGAATCTTGGCGCCTTCCTCAGCGAGGCCCCCGAACCGGACTTCCGGCGGGCCCTGGCCGACCTCTCGGCGGTGCCGTCCTTCCGCCCGTCGGTGGCCGCCTGGGCGCGGACGGCCGCGGCGGTCGCCCAACGCCACCCGGAGGGTGTGTCGTCGCTGGGGATTCCCACGTGGTTTTACGGTCATGAACCACCGAACTTCTTCGCCACGCATGTGGCCAAATACTTCGCGAATGCCATCCGGGAAGCCATCCTGCTTGAACTGTGCAACGGCGGGATCGTCTTTTTGCCGGGTTCGGGCGGCACGGTCCAGGAGATCTTCCAGGACGCCTGCGAGAACTACTACGCCGCCCCGGAAACCGTCACTCCCATGGTCCTGGTGGGGCACGAGCACTGGCTGCGGCGATTCCCGGCCTGGCCCCTCTTGCAGAGCCTGGCGTCAGGGCGCCGGATGGAGGGAAGGATCTTCCTGGTCGATACGGTCGAAGAAGCCCTTGAGGCGCTGGAGCGCTAGGGGGTCAGAGATCCTTGCGGCACTGGGCGTGGCCGAGCTCGTAGAGTCCGTTCAGGTCGCCGGCGGCAAGCCCGTCCGGGGCTCCGATCTCGGGGTACATCAGCTGGGCCGGGTCATCGACATGCTCCAGGCCCATCACATGGCCGAGCTCGTGCAGGATCACGGCCGTGGCATAGGCCGCTCCCTCGGAGCGGTCCAGGTCTTCCGCGATTTGCGGGGCGTCCAGCTCCAGGCTGCCGGTGACGAAGCTTTTGGGGCCGTCGCCGAAACTGAAGTGTGTGCTTCCGCCCGTGCCGATCACCGGGCCTTTGAGCTGCGGTGCCTGCTCCGGGGTGGTCCAGGCGATCAGCAGCGGCGCCCACCGGTCCCCGTAGAGATCCTTTTGGTAGGGCGCACGTGTGGGCGAGGGGGCCTCGGACGTGGGGCCGTCATTGATGAAGGCGATCCCGGTGGCCTCGGAGATCGTCCGGATCGAGTCGTCCACGAGCCGCTCGGCACCCGGCGGGGCCAGGGCGGCATTGATGACGTAGTGCAGCGGGCGGCACGGCGAGTAACCCACCGGAGTGCCGTCGTCATTCGTTGCGAGGAACTTGTACGAGGTGCTGGCGGCCTCCGGTTTCCGGGCCGCGCCGAGGGGGTGGTCCTGCTCCTCGAGCCCGGGCGGGGGAGTGTCCGTCCGGTCTTCGCCGGCCGGCACGGCAGGCTGGCCGGATTTCTGGCCGGCCTGCGGCTGTGCCTGCAGGTCACTGCCTGCCTTGTTTTCTGCACTGTGCCCTGCGTTGTTCCCCGTTC
Source organism: Arthrobacter sp. P1_B4 (assembly GCF_056406555.1). Classification (NCBI taxonomy): domain Bacteria; kingdom Bacillati; phylum Actinomycetota; class Actinomycetes; order Micrococcales; family Micrococcaceae; genus Arthrobacter; species Arthrobacter sp. P1_B4. The sequence continues at coordinate 57,461 of NZ_JBFTZW010000010.1, read as the reverse complement.
CTCGGGAGACCTCGAAGAGGCCAGTGAACCTCGGATCGCCGTAGACGAGTCCGGCGGTGAGGAAGGCGCCGGCGGCGATCACCGCGGCGGCGGCGAGGTTCCTGATGATCCGCAGCGCGGTGGCTCGCCGGCTGTGCCGAGGTCCGCGGTCCCGAAATTCAGGGCCGTCCACTAGCCAACCACGGCGCCGAAGGCCATGCCCAGCAGGTACGTCACGCCCGCGGCACCCATGCCGATGGCCAGCTGGCGCAGGCCACGGGTGGCGGGTGAGGTACCGGAGAGCAGGCCCACGACGCCGCCGGTAAGCAGCAGCGCCAAGCCGACGAGGGACGCGGAAACCACCAGTGCGGCGAGTCCTGTCATGCCCAGCAGGAAGGGAATGATGGGCACGATCGCGCCGGAGGCGAAGAAGCAGAAGCTCGACGCCGCCGCGCCCCAGGCGGTGCCGACCGCCTCGTGCTGGTCCTCGCTTTCGGGCAGTTCCGGACGCAGGGACAGGCTGGGATCGCAGTCGCAGTCCAGCAGGCCCATCCGCTCCGCGACGCGGTGCTCGGCGGCCTCCCGGGACATGCCGCGGGCCAGGTAGACGAGCAGGAGTTCGTTGTGCTCGATATCGAGCAGCGGCGCCGCCGCCAAGGTGATCTGGGTGGGTCGGGTCGCGGCGAGGAGCTCCCGCTGCGACCGCACGGAAATGAACTCGCCGGCCCCCATGGACAGTGCGCCGGCCAGCAGCCCGGCGACGCCGCTGAGGAGTACCACCTGGCTGCCCACGCCCGAGGCCGCCATGCCCATGACGAGGGACAGGTTGCTGACCAGCCCGTCGTTGGCGCCGAAGACGGCGGCGCGGAACGTTCCGGCCAGCCGGTTGCGGCCCCGGGTGGCCAGCCCGCGGACCACTTCTTCGTGGATCTGCTCGTCGGCGACCATGGCCGGGGTGGCGAAGGATTCGGTGGCGTACGGGGAGCGGCTCTCCGCCCGCTGGGCCAGGGCCAGGACGAAGACCGAGCCGAAGTGTCGGGCCAGGAAGCCCAGGAACCGGCTCCGGAGTGAGGCATGCCGGTCCTTGCCGGCGTGATCGCCCAGCAACTGGAGCCAGTGCGCTTCGTGGCGTCCCTCGGCCTCGGCCAGCGCCAGCAGGATGGCGCGCTCCTCCCCGGCGCGGTTCTGCGCCAGGTCCCGGTAGACGGCCGCCTCGGCACGTTCATCGGCGAGATACTGTCGCCAGCGCTTGATGTCCGCTGCGCTGGGCGCTGCGCTCGCGTCTGTTGCGGGCGAGGGGCTCGGTGCGCTGACCGGAGCGGCAGTGGAGGGAGCCGCCCCGGGGGCAGCAGAAGCGTGCGGCGAGGCAGGGCGCGGGTCCGTATCGCGGACCGAAGAGGGCTGTGTCGGGTGGTGCTGCGAAGAATCGTTTCGGTCCGATTCGGTGTGCTGAGACACGAAAAACTCCTGGGTTTGGTCGGGCATGGTCCGGCCCCATTGCGACTCCAGACTACCCCGTATTTCCGCGCTTTTCCGGCTGGCAATCCTCAGTGGAAAGTTTAGGGAGGCCGTAACTGCCCGGCTGCGGGCGGGCCCGCCCGCAGCCGCTTTCCGGCGGCAATTGTGAGCCCTTGACCGCCCGGGTCCGCGGTGTTCGAATGAAACCCAGGGCGGGCTCCCCGGGGCCTTGCCGCCACCGAAGCCGCATGGAGGTTGCATCATGGAGAGCACCGCATCACATCCCATCCAGCCGGCCCGGGAGTCACTCGAGTCCGATCCCGCCTACGACTACGCCGAGGACGCGCCCGTCAGTGATGCCGCGGAGACCGAGGACGAGGAGCTTCTCGAAGAGGCCGACCGGCTCGTTCCCCTGGACGCGGAAGACTTCCTGGGCGACGAGAAGCCGGTGGTGCCCGTGGAAGGTGAGGAATTCCTTGCGCCGGAGGAAAATGAGTGATCCTCCCGCGGCCCGTTAGGGTGCCTAAAGGCCGACGGCGGCGCCCCCGAAAGGGGAGCGCCGCCGTCGACCTTTAACTCGCGGATATGACTTGCGGTCTAGACCCTGACGGGCCTGGGCCCTAGTGCGTGAGGGCCGGGACCTTTTCTTCCTCAGCCGCGCCGCCGGCGACACGCCGGCGCCAGTTCTGCATGACCGCAGGATCCGTCGGCTTGGTCAGCAGCGAGACCGCGATGTAGACGACTGCGGAAGCCGCCAGGCCGTAGTAGATGGGCTCGTTGGCGTAGATGCCGTCCAGCGGAACCTCGGCGTTGATTTCCAGGATGATCATGGTGCCGAGCGTGATGACCGAGCCCACCGCCATGGACGCCGCGGCGGCGACGCCGGTGCCGCGCTTCCAGACCAGGCCGCCAAGGATGGCCACGAGCAGGCCGCCAACCAGGATGTCGTACGCAATGGTCAGGGCCGCGACAACGTCCTTGGTGACGATGGCGATCACGATTGCCACGATGCCCAGGCCCAGGACCCACATGCGGTTGGCCTTGACGTCGTGTTCCGGGTTGTCGGTGTGATCGGTGTTGACCGTCTTGCCGAACCAGCCGGCAACGAACGGCAGCACATCGGCGCGGGCCACGGTGGCGGCCGCGATCAGGGCGCCGGAGGCGGTGGACATCATGGCGGCGACGGCGGCGGCCAGCACGAGGCCGCCGATGCCGATGGGCAGCAGGTGGGTGGCGACCTCGGCGTAGACGACATCCTTGCCCAGGGCCTTGACGTCGATCTGCGGCAGGGCCACCCGGGCGCCGAGGCCGATCAGGGCGCCGGCAGCGCCGTAGAGAATGCAGTAGACGCCGGCCGTGGCGCCGCCCCAGCGGGCAACTTCAGGTGTCTTGGCGGTGAACACACGCTGCCAGATGTCCTGGCCGATCAGCAGGCCGAGGGTGTAGACCACAAAGTACGTGATGATCGTCTGGGCGCCGATGCCGTCGATCTGGAAGAAGGTGGCGTCCACCCGGCTGCGGATCCCGTCGAGGCCGCCGGCGGCGTTGAGCGTGAACGGCAGCATCAGGAAGAAGATGCCGACCGTCTTGATGACGAACTGGACCTGGTCGGCCAGCGTGATGGACCACATGCCGCCGATGGTCGAGTACACCAGCACGATGGCCCCGCCGACGGCGATCGCGAGGGCGCGGTCCCAGCCGAAGAGCACCACGAAGATGGTGGCGTAGGCGCCCGTGGAGGTGGCGCAGAGCATCAGCGTGTAGGCAAGCATGACGATGCCCGAGGTCTGCGTGGCGTTGCTGCCGTAGCGCAGGGTCAGCATCTGGGAGACGGTATAGATCTTCAGCTTCTGGATGGTGCTGGCGAAGAGCAGGCTCAGCAGCAGGACGCCGGCGCCGATTGCGACGACGAGCCACATGCCGGAGATGCCGAACTTGTAGCCCAGGCCCACGCCGCCGACGGTCGAGGCACCGCCCAGGACGACGGCGGCCATGGTTCCGGTGTAGAGGAACGGGCCGAGGCGGCGGCCGGCGACGAGGAAGTCGCTATTGTTCTTAGTGCGGGACTTGCCCCACCATCCGAACGCCAGCATGGCGGCCAGGTACACCACCACGATTGCGATGTTGACGAAAGTTGCGTCCATATAAAGGCTCCTTGGAGCTGGTTGAGAGCGGATGCGGGCCTGCCGGGCCTCAACAGTATGTTCGGCAAGGCCGCTGCTGCGGGAAGTGGTTAGAGGAGGATTTCCGTCGGAACCCCCCGTATTGCCTAATAGGCAACACATGTTGCCAAAGAGTATGTTGTGACGCCGGTAACAGTCAAGACGCAGGGCGTGGTGCCGCCGCCTCCGCGTCACGAAGGCCCGCTCCCGCTAGGATTGCTCCAATGATGGGGCCAAGCGGCCGGCCGTGAAAGGTTCCTAAATGAAGGCTCTACCAGTTGAACCGAGCAATGTTCCCGTTGCCATCGGTTCGCGGATCCGCGCGGCCAGACAGTCCCAGCGGCTCACGATTGAACAGGTCGCAGACGCCACCGGGCTCACCAAGGGATTCCTGAGCCGGGTCGAGCGGGATCTCACCTCGCCCTCGGTTGCCTCCCTGGTGACGCTGTGCCAGGTTCTGTCCATCTCCATTGGCGACCTCTTCGCCGCACCCGAAACGCACCTCACGAAGCAGAATGAGGGCCCCCGAATCTCCCTCGGCGGCGAGGGGATCGTCGAGCGGCTGCTGACCGCGCGCTCCGAGCGCCGCGTCCAGATCATCCAGGCCGTGATCGAGCCGCGCGGGCGCGGCGAGTCCGAGCTCTATGCCGTGGACTGCGACGTCGACGTCCTGCATGTGGTCAAGGGCAGCATCCGCCTGATCCTCACCAATGAGGAATTCGAGCTCAGCGCCGGGGACACCGTGACGTTTCCCGGCCGGGAACCGCACACGTGGGTGAATCCCACGGACGACGCCGTCGAGGTGCTGTGGGTGCTCGTGCCCGCCGCCAGCCGCTGAGGGCATGAACGCATCCGCAACCACCGCAAAAGTATCCGCACGGCGCACGCCGGAGATACACAGGACGAGCCGAAGCCGCTCGCGTCATCAACTGGGGGATCCATGAACCGCAACAACGTCTTTCCGTCCCTGGCCGTGGCCGCCGCGCTCGCGGCCGCCCTTGGCCTAAGCTCGTGCGCCGCCCCGGGCCAGCGGGCCGGCGAAGCGGCAAGCGGTCCCGCCGGTGAAACCGCGGCCCCGGCGCAGCAGGAATCCGGCGCGGCCGCCACGACCGCCTCCTCCGCCGCTTCGGCCCTGCCCTCGGCTGCCCCGAGCGCCTCCGCTACGCCCGTCCCGGCCGCACCCACGGCCACGGCCAGCGCGGTGGCCGGCGTGAAAACCTTCACCTTCCCGGACGGGCACCTCTCCTTCTCCTATCCGAGCAGCTGGTCCGTCCGGTTGGTGGGCTCGCCCGAGAACGCGGCCAAGCTGCGGGGCCTGCAGGCGGTCATCGCCGACGCCACCGGCAACGAACTGGCTTCCATCACCAGCAGCACCAGCGCCAGCAACGCCTCCGGCCCGGTGGCCCGCACCGTGCTGGACACCGCCCCGGTGCCGGGGCTGAAAGATGTGGACGGCGAACAGCTGGCCTTCGGCTTCGCGTTCGATTCCCTTGCCGACCAGTCCGATTTCCACATGAGCGTGCGCAAGCAACGCGACTTCGCGTCCGCGGTCTCTGACTCCGGCTCCGCCTACGTCAGCTTCGCCAACGGCGGGGCGGAAGCCAAGGTGCTCTTCGGCAGCCCGGCGTTTGCCTCTGTCGACGCCGCCAAAGCCTGGATGACCACGGAGCAGTACAGCCAGCTCAAGCGCCTGCTGCTCACCCTCAAGTACAGCTGACCTCCCTTTTCTTGGTGAGATCGGCCGCGGTGAGATGTACGTCACATCCCGGCAATCTGCCGGAAACGGCAATTTAATGCCCGGAGCCGGCACGTAACGTGCCCGCAAGAATGGGAAAGCCTTCCCGAAACACGCCGTGAGTAGCGTCAACGGCGGGGGGGACGCTCGTCAGTCCCAAACGTCACATGGTCTCGCCGCATCGGCGCCCTCGGAGCGCCGGCACTCGAGGAAGGCTCCCGCTATGAAGTTCTCTGTGCTTGCAGTAGGAATGGCAACGGATCCGCAGGTCCTTGACCCCGGATCGACCGCGTGGATGCTCACGGCATCCGCTCTGGTCCTCCTGATGACCCCCGGTCTTGCGTTCTTCTACGGCGGGCTCGTCAGAATGAAGTCCGTCCTCAACATCATGATGATGAGCTTCGGCGCCATGGGCGTTGTGGGCGTCGTCTGGGCCCTGTGGGGCTATGGCCTGGCATTCGGCCCGGATGCGCTGGGAGGATTCGTCGGGGATCCCTTCACCAACTTCGGCCTGAGCGGGCTGACCACCAGCATCGGCTCCAAGGCGGCAGGCCTGCCGGACATGATCTTCGTCGGCTTCCAGGCCACGTTCGCCATCATCACCGTCGCACTGATCAGCGGCGCGGTGGCCGAGCGCGTCCGGTTCGGCCCCTGGCTCCTCTTTGCCGCCCTTTGGGTCACGCTCGTTTACGCGCCGATCGCGCACTGGGTCTGGGGCGGCGGCATCTTCGGACCTACCGGCATTATCGGCAGCAAGATCTCGGCCCTCGACTTCGCCGGCGGCACGGTGGTCCACATGAACGCCGGCATTGCCGGACTCATGCTTGCCGTGGTTCTGGGCAAGCGGCTCGGCTTCATGAAAGACCCCAACATCCGCCCGCACAACCTGCCGTTCGTGATGCTCGGCGCAGGGCTGCTCTGGTTCGGCTGGTTCGGCTTCAACGCCGGCTCGGAACTCGCCGCCGACGCCACGGCCGCCCTGGCCTGGACCAACACGCTGCTCGCCACCAGCGCCGCCCTGCTGGGCTGGCTGCTCGTGGAGCGGCTGCGCGACGGGCATGCCACCTCGCTCGGCGCCGCCTCGGGAGCCGTCGCGGGACTCGTGGCGGTCACCCCGGCCTGCGGATTCATCGACCCCATCGGCGCCATCCTGATCGGCGTGATCGCCGGGGCCGTCTGCGCGCTCGCCGTCGGGCTGAAGTTCAAGATCGGGCTCGACGACTCCCTGGACGTCGTGGCCGTGCACTTCGTCGGCGGCCTGTGGGGGACCCTGGCCCTCGGATTCTTCGCGCTGCCGTCCACCAAGACGGCAGGCGGCCTGTTCTACGGCGGCGGCCTGGCGCAGTTCTGGCCACAGATTCTCACCGCCCTGATCGTCACGGCATGGAGCGCCGCCATGACCACGCTGATTGGCTTCGCGATCCACAAGAGCATCGGCATGCGCGTTTCCGAGGCCGACGAGCTCTCCGGCATTGACGTGACGGAGCACGCCGAAACGGCGTATGAACTCCTCATGGTCGGCGGCAGCTTCCACCCCGGTGACCCGCATGCCCGGACTGATGCGGCCGAGGCCCACGCCGGGACCCCGGCCGGGACCCAGGCCGAAGTCCCAGCCGGGACCAAAGCCGAGGCCGAGGGTGAGGCCGTCCGCGGCAGGGTATCGTCATGAAGCTCGTCACGGCGATTGTGCGGCCGGAGCGGGTCGCGGCCGTTAGCGCGGCCCTGGAGCGGGCCGGGGTCAACGGCCTGACCGTGAGCCAGGCCAGCGGCTACGGCCGGCAGCGGGGCCATACCGAGGTGTACCGGGGCGCCGAATACAGCTCGGACCTGCTGCCCAAGGTGCGGCTCGAAGTCCTGGTCGACGAGGGCGCCCTCGGCGCCGTCATGGCTGCCATTGAAGAGGGCGGGCGCACGGGCCGCTACGGCGATGGCAAGATCTGGATTATCGAGGTGCGCGACGCCGTCCGCGTCCGCACGGGGGAGCGGGGCGCGTCGGCCATCGCCTGAAGTGGTTGGTAAACAAATGATGCGCAATACGAAACTTCGAGTGTATGATGGCTGTCACAACCGTCGGTCAATCCTCGAAGGAGAGGCTTCTTTTGGAAGAGCTGCGCATCGAGGCCAATGGCAACCTTGGCCCTATCGATTCATCCCGCGTCCCACGCTACGCCGGGGCTGCCACATATGCCCGCCTGCCGCGCCTGGACCAGGTGGCCAAGGCAGACGTCACGGTGGTCGGCGTGCCGTTCGACACCGGCGTCTCCTACCGCCCCGGCGCCCGCTTCGGGGCCAACCACATCCGCGAGGCCAGCCGCCTGCTCCGGCCGTACAACCCGGCCTGGGACGTCAGCCCCTTCGAGAACATCCAGGTTGCCGACGCCGGCGACATGGCGGTCAACCCCTTCAACATCAACGACGCCATCGAAACCATCCAGCAGAACGCCCTGGACCTGACGGCGTCGGGCAGCAAGCTCGTCACCCTCGGCGGCGACCACACCATCGCCCTGCCGCTGTTGCGCGCCGCCGCCGAGCGCGCCGGCGGGCCCATTGCCATGCTGCACTTCGACGCGCACCTGGACACCTGGGATACCTACTTCGGCGCCGAGTACACCCACGGCACACCCTTCCGCCGCGCCGTCGAGGAAGGCATCCTGGACACCGAGGCCATCAGCCACATCGGCACCCGCGGTCCGCTCTACGGCAAGAAGGACCTCGACGACGACCACCGCTTCGGCTTCGGCATCGTCACCTCCGCCGACGTCTACTACCAGGGCGTCCTGGAGACGGTCGCAAAGGTCCGGGACCGGATCGGCAACCGCCCGCTCTATATCTCCGTGGACATCGACGTCCTTGACCCCGCCCACGCCCCGGGCACCGGCACGCCGGAAGCCGGCGGCATCACGAGCCGCGAGCTGCTGGAAATCATCCGCGGGTTCCGCGGCATGAACCTCGTCGGTGCCGACGTCGTCGAGGTCGCCCCGGCGTACGACCACGCCGAGATCACCGGTGTGGCGGCAAGCCACGTCGCCTACGAACTCGTGACACTGATGGCGGACCGCGCCGTCGAAGGGGACCGCTTCGGCAGCCCGAACGGCTACGCTGCCCAGGCCCTCGGCCAGGAATCCCACCGCCCCGCTGGCTTCGGCTCCCCTGTGGCATCGCCGGTGGCTTCGCGATGACCGGCGTGCGCAACGGCGGGGACCTCGTCGTCGAGACCCTTGAGGCGCTCGGCGCCAAGACGGTCTTCGGCATCCCGGGCCAGCACGCCCTGGGCCTGTTCGACGCGATGGGCCGCGGGAACCTGCACTTCGTCTCCTCCCGGGTTGAAAACAACTCGGCCTTCGCCGCCGACGGCTACTCCCGCGCCACCGGCGAAGTCGGCGTGCTGTTCCTGTCCACCGGTCCGGGCGCGCTGACGTCCCTGGCCGGGCTGCAGGAGGCTTACGCCACCGGAGTTCCCATGGTGGTCGTGGCCAGCCAGATCCCGCTCGAGGGCCTTGGTGCCCGGCGCAAGGGCATGCTGCACCAGCTCGATGACCAGAAGGCCTCGGCCGCGAACGTCACCAAGTCCCAGCGGCTGATCCAGCACGCCTCCGGCATCCCCTCGGCCATCCAGGATGCCTGGACCGAGGCGATCTCCTCGCCGCAGGGCCCCGTGTGGCTCGAAATCCCGCAGAACGTCCTGCTGGACCCCATCATGGTGCCTCCCGTGGAGGACGCCCTCGCCGAAGCGGCCGACAACCCGCCCCGCGTGGAGCTGGTCCGCGAAGCCGTGAAATGGCTCTCGACGGCGGAACGTCCCGCCATCATCGCCGGCGGCGGCACCCGCCGCGGCCATGCCGAAAAGTCGCTGCTCTCGATTGCGGAGAAGCTGCGGGCGCCGGTCATCTGCACCCCGGGCGGCAACGGCGCGTTCCCGTGGAGCCATGAGCTCTCCCTGCAGTCCTGGATCGAAGACCAGTACATGACGGAGGTGCTCGAGGATGCCGACGTGCTGATCGTCATCGGCTCCTCCCTGGGCGAGGTCACCTCCAACTACTTCACCTTTGAACCTCGCGGCCGGATCATCCAGATCGACGCCGAGCCCCGCGTCCTGGAGTCCAACCGCCCGGGACTGGGCATCCGGGCGGACGCCGGCCAGGCCCTGGCCGCCCTCGACGCAGCCCTGACTGAACCGCACGGCGAACGCGCCGACTGGCACGGCACGGCTCCCGAGGTGCTCGTCAAGGACACCCTGGCCAAGGTCAAGGCCCGGCTCGAGTCCCAGGACCTCGGCAAGGAACTGAAGTTCATGGCCGACATCCGCGAGGCCGTTCCCGCGGCCATGCAGACGTTCTGGGACATGACCATCTCGGCATACTGGGGCTGGAGCTGCTGGGATGCCCGCGACGGCCAGTTCCACTCCGCGCAGGGCGCCGGCGGGCTGGGCTTCGGCTTTCCCGCGGCGATCGGCGGCGCCGTCGGGCTTGAAACCACCGGCACTTCCGCCGGCGCATCTGCCGGCGCATCTGCCGGACACGCCAGAGTGCTGGCCGTCTCCGGCGACGGCTCGGCGATGTACTCCATCTCCGAGCTCGCCACCGCCAAGCAGCACAACGTCCCGGTCACCTGGCTCATTGTGGACGACGGCGGCTACGGCATCCTGCGCGAATACATGGTCGGCGCCTTCGGCAAGGCCACGGCCACGGAGCTCGCCCGCCCCGACTTCGTCAAGCTGGCAGAGTCCTTCGGCGTCCCGGCTGTCCGGGTTTCTCCGGAGGACGTCGGGGACGCCCTGAAGGCGGGCTTCGCCGCGGACGGCCCCAACGTCGTCGTCGTCGAAACGCTGCTCCAGATGTTCGGCCCCACCCACCTGGCCACGTAGCCGGACCAACACCACAGCAGCGCCGCTGCACAGTGCGGACCGGCCGGGTCTGCCCCTCACCGCGAGGGGCAGGCCCGGCCGGTCCGCGTTTGCTATTTAAGGGTCTTTCGGGGCCGCGCGGCACCTCCCACGAGAGAGTTAGTTTCCCGAAGTAACCATTTTCGTATATAGTTGCCTAGGGCAAACAAAAGAGGGGTGTCCATCATGTCAGTTGAATCCAACGCTGCAGCCAGACTCGTCTACCAGATCTTCGATCTCCAGCGCGCGGTCCGTTGCGTTGCCGCCGCCAGTCTGCGCGGGCAGGACACCGGAGTGGCGCTTCAGGGCGTTCTGCGCTTTGTGGGGGAGGGCGAATCCCGGGCCACGCATCTTGCGGAGCGGCTCGGCGTCAGCGCCCCGGTCCTCAGCCGGCACATCGCCGACCTCGAAGAGCACGGCTATGTGGTCCGCCGGCCCGACCCGGAAGACGGCCGCGCGCAACTGATCGCGCTGTCCGCCGCCGGCACGGAGAAACTGCGTGTCATCGAGGACCAGCGGACGGCCACCATCCAGGACCTGCTGCAGGACTGGAGCCAGGATGACGTCGAACTGACGGCGCGCACCCTCGAAAAACTTGCTGAGTCCCTCAGGACCTCAGCCCGGGCAACGACGGCCGGATCCACGAATACGACCGAAATTGTTGAGGAGTAGATATATGGCTAGCCACGCCGCCGCCACAGGGCCGTCCCCGGCCCCGTCGGACGTTGCGCAGGGGGCATCCCGCGCATCCCAGACCGCCGCAGAACCTGTGGCGATGACCCACCGCCAGATCATGGAGGCCCTCACCGGCCTGCTGGCGGCGTTCTTCACCGCCATCCTGAGCAGCACGATCGTCGCCAACGCGCTGCCTACCATCATGTCCGAACTCAAGGGCACCCAGACGGACTTCGCCTGGGTGATCACCGCCGCGCTCCTGGCCAACGCGGCAACCACCCCGATCTGGGGCAAGCTCGCGGACCTCTTCAACAAGAAGGTCCTCGTCCAGCTGAGCATCGTGATCTTCGTGGCGGGCTCCGTTATGGCCGGCCTGTCCGAGACCATCCCGCTGCTGCTGACCGCCCGTGTCATCCAGGGCATCGCCATGGGCGGCCTCACCGCCCTGGCCCAGGCCATCATCGGCTCCATGATCCCGCCGCGCGACCGCGGAAAGTACTCCGGCTACATGGGCGGCGTCATGGCCGTGGGCACGGCAGGCGGCCCGCTGCTCGGCGGCTTCATTGTCGACAGCCCGCTGGGGTGGCGCTGGACCTTCTTCGTCTGCGTCCCGCTCGCGGTGGTCGCACTCATCCTGCTGCAGGTCACCCTCAAGATCCAGCACGTCAAGCGCCCCGCCAAGATCGACTGGCTCGGCTCCATCCTGTTGACGTCCGGCGTCAGCCTGCTGCTCATCTGGGTCTCCTTCGCCGGCAATCCCGACTACTACGACTGGTGGTCGTGGCAGACGGTCGCCATGGTGGGCGGCGGCATCGTGCTCCTTGGCCTGCTCGTGCTGGTGGAATCCAAGGTCGCCCAGCCGATCATCCCGCTCAAGATCATCTCTGAGCGGACCACCGCCCTCGCAATCCTCGCCTCGGTGGCCGTCGGAGTGGGCATGTTCGGCTCCTCGACCTTCCTTGGCCAGTACTTCCAGGTGGCACGCGGCGCCACCCCCACCGAGGCCGGCCTGCTCACGCTGCCCATGATCGCCGGCAACCTCATCGGGTCGGTCGCCTCCGGCATGCTGATCAGCCGCACCGGCAAGTGGAAGCGGTACCTCGTGGCCGGCGCCATCTTGCTGATCGGCGGCCTGGGCCTGGCCGGCAGCATGGACCACACCACTGACCTGTGGCTGACCGGTATCTACACCGCCATCCTCGGCGTCGGCCTGGGCCTGCTGATGCAGAACCTCGTCCTCGCCGTCCAGAACACGGTCCAGGCCAAGGACATCGGCACGGCCAGCGCCTCTGTGGCCTTCTTCCGGTCCGTCGGCGGTGCGATCGGCGTCTCGGTCCTCGGCGCCGTGCTGGGCAACCGGGTCAAGGAGCTCGTCGTGGAGGGGCTGGCTTCGGCCGGCATCCAGGTTCCCGCCGGATCCGCGGGGGCCAGCATGGACCTCAAGGACATGCCGGCACCGATCCGCGACATCATGCGTGCCGCCTATGGCGACGCGATCGCCGAGGTCTTCCTGATCTCCGCAGTTGTCGGACTCGTGGCGCTGGTGGCCATCCTGTTCATCAAGGAACGCCCGCTGCGCCGCACCGTCGACGTGCGGCCGGAACCCGCCGAACTCGCAGGGGACGCCCCGGATACCGGGATGGCCGCGATGGCCGGTGCTACGGCCCCGGCTCTGGGAAACACGGGTTACACCAGGACCACAGGGAACGACGCCGTCGGGGCAGCGCCGTCCGCCGGATCCGGCATCGTTGACCTGGACCGGGAATTCATCGAGGTGCTCAGCCGGGACCGCGCCGAATCCCGCTTCCCCGATGCCGCCCGCCAGCGGACCCGGACCTTGGTGGCCGAGGAACGGCCCGAGGCCGCCGACGTCGTACCTGTGATGCTCCAGACCCAGCGGCTCCTCGCGGAGCAACAGCTGCTGCTGGCGGACGCCCTGCGCGCCGTTCACGAGCAGGCCGCCGAGCAGCGTGCGATAGCCGCTGAACAGGCCCGGGTTGCCGAGGAGCTCACGGCCCTGCGCCGGCAGCTCGCCAAGCAGCGCAAGATGCAGCGCGCGGCTGCCGACTACATCGCCACCCACGGCCGGCACCGGACCGAGTAGCGCCGGCTCACAGTACCGGACCGCAGAGGCTCCGCGGTCGCCCCGAGGGGCGGCTGCGGGGCCTTCGTGCGGCAAGACGGTTGCGTGGCAGGCAACGGCCGCCGCCTAAGTACGCCGTTTGGATGATATTCACTTCCCGATGTTCCTCCCGGGCGAGGGATTTCGTAGAGTTGGGTGGCTAAGGCTGTCGGTCCCATGGGCTAGTCTCCAATCAGCCTTCCAATAAACTTCACTATTTAGCTCTCCCCATACATTGCTCTCCCCATAATTTGCTCTCCCCAAATTTGGTCTCCCTATAATTCAGTCTTCGTAAGGACTCGTGGGCATGCTCGTTACCCTCATGCGGCGCTATTCCAAGCCGTATCTGCCATACATCGCGGCTGTGGTCATCTTCCAGCTGGCCTCGACCATCGCGGCTCTGTACCTCCCCAGCCTCAATGCCCAGATCATCGACGAGGGCGTCTCCCGCGGCGACACGGACTACATCTGGCGCACCGGCGGCGTCATGCTCGGCGTCGCGCTGATCCAGGTGGCCACCGCGATCGCCGGCGTCTACTTCGGCTCGAAGGCGGCGATGGCGTTCGGCCGGGACCTGCGCCGCGGCGTGTTCCGCAAGGTGAGCAGCTTCTCAGCCCGGGACGTCAACCTCTTCGGCGCCCCCACCCTGATCACCCGGGGCACCAACGATGTGCAGCAGGTCCAGATGCTCATGCTCATGGCGCTGAACTTCATGGTGGCCACACCCATCATGTGCATCGGCGGGATCTTCATGGCCCTGCGCGAGGACCTCAACCTGTCCTGGCTCGTCTGGGTGTCCGTGCCCCTGCTCGTGGTCGTGGTGGGCTACCTCGTGGTCCGCCTGATGCCGCTCTTCCGTTCCATGCAGGAGAAGATCGACCGGCTCAACGGTGTCCTCCGCGAGCAGATCATCGGCATCCGCGTGGTCCGGGCCTTCGTGCGCGAACCCCACGAGGCCGAGCGCTTCGGCGCGGCCAACCAGGACCTCACCGACGTCTCGCTGAAGATCGGTTCCCTGTTTGTGCTGATGTTCCCCGCCATCGGCATGATCCTGCACATCTCCACGGCCGCTGTGCTCTGGTTCGGTGGCCAGCGCGTCGATGCCGGCGAGATGCAGGTCGGCTCGCTGACGGCCTTCCTCCAGTACCTCCTGCAGATCCTCATGGCCGTCATGATGGGCACCTTCATGGCCATGATGATTCCCCGCGCCTCGGTCTGCGCCGACCGGATCGGTGAAGTGCTCGACGTCGAACCCTCCATCCACGAATCGCTCACCCCGGTGGCGCCTGCGGCAAAGGCCGGCCGCGTCGAATTCCGCAACGTGACCTTCGCCTACCCTGGCGCCGAGGCTCCCGTACTCAGCAACATCAGCTTTACGGCCGAGCCCGGACAGACCGTGGCGATCATCGGCTCCACCGGCGCCGGCAAGTCCAGCCTGCTGGCCCTGCTCCCGCGGCTGTACGACGCCGAGTCGGGCGAGGTCCTGCTCGACGGCGTCCCCGTCACCCAGCTGGACCGCGCCGAGATCACGCAGCGCGTGGCCATGGTGCCGCAGCGGCCCTACCTGTTCTCCGGAACTATTGAGCACAACCTGCGCTTCGGCAAGTCCGAGGCCACGGACTCGGACCTGTGGGAGGCACTGACGGTCGCCCAGGCCGCGGAGTTCGTGCGCGAAAAGAAGGGCGGCCTCGCAGCGCGGATCGCCCAGGGCGGCACCAACGTCTCCGGCGGCCAGCGGCAGCGGCTGTGCATCGCCCGCGCGCTCGTCACCGAACCCAAGGTCTTCCTGTTCGACGACTCGTTCTCGGCCCTTGACGTCGCCACCGACGCCAGGCTCCGCCGGGCGCTCAAGGCCAAGACGGCCGATGCCACAGTGATCATCGTCGGCCAGCGGGTGTCCACCATCGCCGATGCGGACCAGATCCTCGTGCTGGACAACGGCCGGATCGTGGACCGCGGAACACATGAGGAACTGTTGGAAAGCTCCAGCACCTACCAGGAAATCGTCGAATCCCAGCTGAGCGCGGAGGCAGTGGCATGAGCACCAACGAGAAAGTCTCCAGCACGCCGGCCTCCGCAGCCGGCCAGGCCGCTGCCGATACGGACGCCACCGACCTGATCGAAGATGACTTCATCGAGGAGGAGTACACGCCCGGCGAGGCCGACGGCGGCATGTTCGGTGCCGTGCCGGCCAAGAAGGCCCAGCACTTCTGGCCCTCCGCCAAACGGCTCATGGGGCTGCTGAAGCCCGAGCGCGCCGGTATCACCGCCGTGCTCGCCATGGTGACGGTCGCCGTCGTCCTCAACGTCATTGCCCCGAGGATCCTGGGCCAGGCGATGGACGTGATCTTCGCCGGAGTGGTCGGCAAGCAGCTCCCGGCCGGGGCCACCAAAGAACAGTTCATCGAAGGACTGCGCTCCCAGGGCCAGGACAACTTTGCCGACATGCTCGCCAAGATGGACGTCGTGCCGGGCGCCGGCATCGATTTCCAGAAGCTCGCGTTCCTCATCAGCGTGGTGCTGGTGATGTACTTCGTCGCCAACATCTTCCTCTGGCTCCAGGGCTATGTCCTCAACGTGCTGGTCATGCGCGTGGTCCGCACGCTGCGTGATGACACCGAGAAGAAACTCAACAAGCTGCCGCTGAACTACTTCGATACCCGACAGCGCGGCGACATCCTTTCCCGCGTCACGAACGACGTCGACAACATCCAGCAGGCGCTCCAGCAGGCCTTCGCCCAGCTCGTGAACTCGGCCCTGACGGTCATCGGGATCGTGATCATGATGTTCATCGTGTCCTGGCAGCTGGCCCTGATCGCGCTCGTCGCCCTGCCGCTCTCCGGCGTGGCAGCCGGCATCATTGGCGCCCGCAGCCAGAAACTCTTCGCCGCCCAGTGGAAGAACACCGGCGAGCTCAACGGCCAGATCGAGGAATCGTTCTCCGGCCATGACCTCGTCCGCGTGTTCGGCCGCGACGCGGACATGCTGGCCCGCTTCGACGAGCGCAACGAGGAACTCTACAAGGCCAGCTTCGGAGCCCAGTTCGTCTCCGGCATGATCATGCCGGTCATGCAGTTTGTCTCCTACCTCAGCTATGTCGGGATCGCCGTCGTCGGAGGACTGCGCGTGGCCTCGGGCAGCATGAGCCTGGGGGACGCCACGGCGTTCATCCAGTACTCACGCGAATTCACCCAGCCGCTGGGCCAGATGGCCGGCATGGCCAACATGCTGCAGTCCGGTGTCGCCTCCGCCGAGCGGGTCTTTGAATTCCTCGACGCCGACGAACAGGACGCCGAGACCGCCACCGAGCACCTCCCGGCGAAGACCGACGGGCACGTCGAGTTCAAGCACGTCACCTTCAGCTACACGCCGGACAGGCCGCTGATCGAGGACCTGTCCTTCACGGCCGAACCCGGACACACGGTGGCGATCGTGGGACCGACCGGGGCGGGCAAGACCACCCTCGTCAACCTCGTGATGCGCTTCTACGAGCTCAACTCCGGCGGCATCACCCTGGACGGTGTGGACATCACCCGGCTGAGCCGTTCGGAGCTGCGCGCCAAGGTGGGCATGGTGCTGCAGGACGCCTGGCTGTTCGGCGGAACCATCTACGAGAACATCCGCTACGGCAAGCTGGACGCCACCGAAGAACAGATCATGGCGGCGGCCAAGGCCACGTTCGTGGACCGCTTCGTTCGGGCGCTGCCGGATGGCTACAACACGGTGATCGACGAAGAAGGCAACAACGTCAGTGCCGGCGAAAAGCAGCTGATCACCATCGCCCGGGCCTTTGTGGCGAACCCGTCGCTGCTGATCCTGGACGAGGCCACGAGTTCCGTGGACACCCGCACCGAAGCCCTGGTCCAGAAGGCCATGGCGGCGCTGCGGACGGAACGCACCAGCTTCGTCATCGCCCACCGCCTCTCCACCATCCGGGACGCGGACACCATCCTTGTTATGGAGGACGGGCAGATCGTCGAGCAGGGCCGGCACGCCCAACTGCTGGCCCTGCAGGGCGCGTACTACCGGCTGTACATGTCCCAGTTCGCCGGCGAGGACGCAGATTCTGCCGTGGCGGATTCCGCGGAGGACGCGACGGCGGTGCACAGCTGAGCGCCGCGGGCCTCGCCGGCAAGGGTACAGCCGTTGGGGAGAACACATCCACGGAGCCCTGGCGCCTCGAGGTGGGCGTGCCGATGCGCTGGAGCGACATGGATGCCTACGGGCACATCAACAACGTCCAGATTGTCCGGATCCTCGAAGAAGCACGGATCGCGGCGTTCGGCCCGCCCCGGGGTCCCGGGCTGCCGGGAACCGAACCGCTGGTGCCGCTCTTCAATGAAATTCCGGAAGGGACGCTGGCGCTCGTGGTCGAGCACAAGATCAGGTACGTCAGGACCCTTGAGTACCGGAACGTGCCCGCCGTCGTCCAGTTGTGGATCGGCGCGGTCAAGGGCGCCAGCTTTGACATCCACTACCTGGTGCAGGATCCCGTCACGCGCGAGGACTGCGTCCGGGCCACGAGCCATCTCGCCTTCGTGGACGAGGCAACCGGCCGGGTGCTGCGGCTGACGCCCGAACAGAAGGACCGGCTGGCCCCCTACACCCGTGCCCACCCGGTCCAATAGCCTCTACCACGGTGCCGGTAGGGCTCCTAGAATGAACAACTCCGACGCTAAAAGGAGGCGTGGTCGTTGTGAACATGGGCCAGAACATGCACAAGAAGCACACCCGCAAGAAGAAGTGGAACGAACTCTCGCCGAKTGCACGGTTCGGAACCATCGCCGCTGCCATCGTCCAACTCTCGCTGCTGGTCGCGGCCCAGACGGACATCAGCCGACGCCCGTCTGCGCAGATCCGCGGCAGCAAGGCCATGTGGCGGCTTGCCACGCTGGTGAATTTCATCGGTCCGGCCACGTATTTCACCTTCGGCGTGAAGCGCCGGCCCGGCGCGAAACCGAGTCTGCTGCCCGCCCGTCCGTAATCTACTGGCCGGTAGTTTGGGGTCGGCGTTAAATGGGCGCGTTCAGTTTAAGCCTGTAAATTGAACGTATGACCCCAACCAAGAAGCCTGCCCTGCACCGCGCCCTCGGTATCTCCAAGGAGATTGAAGACGCGGCGTGGTTTGTGCTGGGCCCGGGGTTGCTCGGCAAGGCGTCCCCCCTGGACGGCCGCACCAAAACGTGGTCCGTCCAGGCTGCCGCGGAGTTGCTGGAACGCCTCGAACGGGGCGTTCCAGATCCCAAGGCGCCGATGATGACCAACCTGCGCCAGAACCTGGAAGACGCCACCCGCGGGGCGAAGCAACTGGCCGTGGAGCTACTCTTCCTCCAGTCCCTGCCGCTGGCCCACGAGGTCAAGTCGCTGAAGGTCAAGCGGGCCCGCGTCGCCGAGGCGGCATCCTGGCTGGAGCCTGCGCTGGAGCTCCCCGACGAGCTCTACGCGGGCATGACGGACCACGGCGTGATCCGGGACCGCACCGCCGAATTCAACTGGACCATCTGGGACCACCTGAAATGGCTCTGCCGCTTCGTGCAGCACGTCGCACAGCGGCCGGCCCACGTCGTCCAGGCCGCGGTCAAGGATCCGCTGGCCTTCCACCGGCTGGTCGCCGGCACCCCGGATGACCAGCCGGCCATCCGCCGCAGCATTGAGTTCCTGGTCTGGCCCAGCTACTTCGAACCCGTGGTGGCCGATGTCGAACGGCAGGAGATCCGCGACGCCTTCGCTTCCCTCGTGGGCGGGGCCAAGGGGGACAGCGACGAGGACATTTCGGCGGACATCCACCGGATCCGCCTGCACCTGGACCAGCAGGCCGGGCAGCGGATCGACTGGTACTCACGCCAGCTGGTGAGCCAGTGGCGGAAGGTCGGCGACCCCGGCCGCCGCGCCTGGCTCCTGCGCACCCACCACGACAACGCCGAGCTGCTGGGGGAGTGGCGGGACGAGGAAGCGGTGACGCTCGACGTCGAACACCTCCGCCTGCTGGACCCCGGCGTCACCGCGGGGCTGGTCCAGAACGCCGTTGACGAGGACTACAAGCACCTCGGCTACGTGGAGCGTGAGGACACCAAGACCGCAGTCTTCGCCTTCCTGACCGTCATGAAGCCGGGTGACCTTGCGCTCTACCAGAGCTCGGGCAAGGTCCGGATCGGCGTGGTCCTCGGCGAACCCGAGCATGCCAAAGACAACCGCCAGCTCCGCCGCAAGGTCCGCTGGTTCGATGAGGAACACGACGCCACCGGCCTGCCCCGCCACGTGCAGCGCCAGCTGACCACCTCCGGCAACATCGTGGACATCACCCGCGTGATCCAGGCGCTCGAGGCGCTGCTGCCGGCTGAAGCGGAAGCCGAGGACGGCGACGGCGCCGCGCCGGATGCCGCCGTCGAACCGGCCTGTGACGGGTTCCGGCCGCTGACGCCGGAGTTCGCCGCGTCCCTGCACATGGACCTGGAGCCGCTGCAGGAAATCGCCGAACTCCTCGAGGAGAACCGGCAGCTGGTGCTCTACGGTCCGCCGGGAACCGGCAAGACGTACCTCGCCAAACACCTCGCCGCCGAGCTCGCCGGCGACACCACGGACGAGCGGGTCAAGCTGGTCCAGTTCCACCCGTCGTACGCCTATGAGGATTTCTTCGAGGGATTCCGCCCGGACAAGACGGACGAGGGACAGGTCTCCTTCAAGCTCGTGGCGGGACCGCTGCGCCGGCTCGCCGAGGAAGCGGCCAAGCCCGGGAACGAGAGCAAACCGTACTTCCTGATCATCGACGAGATGAACCGGGCCAACCTCGCCAAGGTGTTCGGCGAGCTGTACTTCCTGCTCGAATACCGCGACGACCGCATCTACCTGCAATACAGCCCCAACGAGCCGTTCACCCTGCCGGACAACCTTTACATCATCGGCACCATGAACACCGCGGACCGGTCCATCGCGATGATGGACGCGGCCATCCGGCGGCGCTTCTCCTTCATCGAGCTGCACCCGAAGACGGAACCCGTGAAGGGCTCGCTGCTGCGCTTCCTCCAGGCCCGCGACCTGGACACGACGCCGGCCCTGCTGCTTGACGCTTTGAACGACGCGATCGACGAATGGGACCGCGACCTCATGATCGGGCCCTCCTACTTCATGAAGAAGTCCGCGCAGACGCCCAAGGGCCTGAGCAGGATCTGGAAATACGAGCTCATGCCGCTGCTGGAGGAGCACTATCACGGGCAGCTCAACCGCGCCCAGCTCGAGGAACGGTTCGGACTGGAACAACTCCTGGGCCGCCTGGCGCATGCCTAGGCTGGCCGGGGACGCCGTAGCGCTGGACCGCAGTTCGTCGGACCGCAATGCCTCGGACCACCGGGGTTCATCCGGAGCCGGTCCGGCCGGGCGCGGTTCATCAGGTCGCGGTTCATCCGGGCTCGGTTCATCAGGTCGCGGTGCATCCGGACGCGGTGCGGCGGAGACCTGCCGGCACATTGTCCTCGACGAACTCTCCGCCGGCGTCGTGGAGCGGCTTGATCCGGACACTGCCGCCTACGTCAACGCCAGCGGCCTGGCGAAGGCCTCGCCGATGGGCATGGGCCTGTACCGGGTCGAACCGGTGGGGACCGTCGGCTCCGTGCGCACTCCCGCCGTGCAGCTGGAGGTGCGACCGAAGGGTCGGCTCGGTCTGAGCCGTTTGCTGTTCCTGCTCGGCTACGCGGGGGACCAAGGGTTCCGGGACGATTCTGTCGCCGCGGTGGAGCACACTGAACTTTGGAGCGCCCTGGCCGAATCCCTGGCGCAGCTCGCTGACCGGGCGCTGAGCCGCGGCGTGCTGCAGGGGTATCTCATGGTGGAAGAATCCCTCCGGACCGTCAAGGGCCGGATCCGGATGTCGGACCAGATTTCCCGCCGGCCCGGCATGCTGGTTCCGCTGGAAGTCTCCTACGACGAGTTCACCGAGGACATCGCGGAGAACCGGATTCTGCGCGCCGCACTGGAACGGATGTCCCAGGTGCCGCGGGTTCGGCCGGAAGTCCTGAGCCGCCTGCGCCAGCTCAAGGGAAAGCTCGACGCCGTGACGCGCCTTCAGTCCGGCGCGCCGCTGCCGCAGTGGCGGCCCAGCCGGATGAACACCCGTTACCACGCCGCTCTTCGGCTCGCCGAACTGATCCTGCGGAACGCGTCGGCGGAGGCCGGYGACGGCAAGCAGCAGTCGGCGTCGTTCGTGGTGGACATGGCAAAGGTGTTCGAGGACTTCGTGGGAACAGCCCTGCGCGAAGCCATGGCCGCCTACCCCGGAGAAATGCGGTTGCGCTACAACGCCCTGCTGAACGAGGCCGTCCGCGACTCGGACCGCATTGTGGTGCAGCCCGGTGCCGTCCACTTCCTCGGCGGCCGGCCCGTGATGGTGTACGACGCCAAGTACAAGGCCGCGGCCGACGTCGGCGCGTCCCTTTCGGGCGACCACTACCGGATGCTGGCCTACTGCACATCCTTGCGGGTGCCGACGGCGTGGATCGTTTACCCGGGAGCCGGGGAAATCAAGCTGCGCCGAATTCTCAATACCGACATCGACATTGTCGAGTTCCCGCTGGATCTGTCGCTACCGCCCTCGGAAATCMTGGCCGCCGTGGCAGATCTTGCCCAGCAGTCGTGGGGCGAAGTGCTCCGGCAGGCCAGTATCGACAGGTCCGCCGGCTAGGCGGATTCCTGCTGGTCGGCCACTGTCCGCAAATGTTCCAGGAGCGCCTTTTCCGGCTGGCCCGGGTTGTTGGCGACGTGCCACTGGAGTTTCTCCCGCACGTCAGCTTCTTCCGGGTTGGTGCCAGCCAGAACCTCATCAATGATCGAGGCCGCCTGCCGGCGCAGCGGCTCCAGATCCGGGTTCGCTCCGCGGAGCGGGCGGGCCCGGAAGCCGTGGAGCCTCGTGTGGCCGAGGCGACGGAACGGCAGAACTGTGGGGTCTGAATCTGTGGGGCTGGAATCTGCGGGACTGGAATCTGTTGGCGCAGCAGCCGTTTCGGGCTGGTCGTTGGACATCAGCAAGTGCGGCATCGTGCGCTCTCCCGTGTTTGCAGTACGCGTATGTACTGACCGAATAATGCCTATCGCCCCCGGAGTCGAATATTAGCTGAGGTCGTTCAGCCTGCACCGGAGGTGGGCCGCGCGACACGCGGGGAGTTGCTGCTCAGCGAAGGTCCTCAGGAGGGCTCGTCCCGGGCCGGGCCGGGCTGTGCAGGAGAGGGCTGTGGAGGGGAGGGCCCTGGAGGAAGGCATCGAGGCGGAGCTCCAACCCCGATCGGTCCTTCAGCTCGCACTCCCACACGGTGAGGACTTCCCACCCATCGAGTTCGAGCTGAAGCCGCTGGGCGGCGTCGCGGTTCCGGGTGCGCGTGCGCTTGGTTTCCCAGAACTCGGCGTTTGCTTGGGGTGCGTGCTGGCCCACCCGGCAGTCGTGGAAATGCCAGAAGCAGCCGTTGACAAAGATGACTTTGCGGCGGCCGGCGAAGACGAGATCGGGGTTGCCCGGGAGTTTGCCGCCGCTCGCGGTGCCGTGCAGGCGGTAGCGGTATCCCTTCGCGTGCAGCAGCCTGCGGACCAGCATTTCTGGCTTGGTGTTCTTGCCCCGGATCCTGGACATGTTCCAGCTGCGCCGCTCCGGAGTCAGCTTGTCCGCCATTGTTTAAGTCTAGGCGGGTGCCAAGTCTTGGCGCCGGGCAGCAGCCTCCGGGCAGCAGCTTCGGGGCGCGGGTCTGAAGCGGACGGGGGGCGGCGGACCGGGGAACTGCGGGCGGTAGTCGCCGTCGGGCGTTAGATTTCCCGCTCCGGGTGTTCGCCGAACTGGAAGTGGCGTCCGCTGAGCGACGTCGGCGTAATTTCGACGTAGAAGTCCTTCAACGTCGGAACCCACGGTTTCAGCCCGAGGGCCTCGGCGTCGGCGATGTCCGCCGATTGGTCGAGCACGCGTGCAGTGCCGCGCAGGACTACTGACCATGCTTCCTCGGACAGGATCCCGTCGGTTTCGAAGAGAACCTTCGAGTTGATGGTGAGCTCGGCCAGTTTGTTTCCCGGGGCGGTGCGGAGGAACAGTTTCCGGCCGCTGGCCGCGTAGTTCACGGGGAAAATGTCGGGTTCTCCGGCCACGGTGACCACGAGCCTGCCGTGCTTTGTAGCCTCAATCAATGTCCAGGCTTGGTCGTCGTCCAGTGTGAGGATCGGATTGCCGTCTTCGTGTTCGAACATCATGGGTTCATTGTTCTGAATCGGGCGGTCGCTGGCTAGGGGCTAAAGGACTGCCGGGGTGTTCCGTCGGTCCGACAGGCGGGCACATGCTGCCTGTGGATAATTTTGACCGGCAAAATGTGATCTCAGTTACCCTTAAGCCACAAATTGGCTTCAATCGTCTTGATTTTCTATCGGGGGAGTAGCTGACCATGACATCTCGCACTTCGCTTTCCGGTCCCTGGCGAGCCTGTGCGGTCGCTTGGGTGTCGATCTCCCTGATGTCGGCCACAGCGTGCAGCGGGGGTGGAACGCCATCCCCCCGGATCTCCACCTGCTGCTTCGCAGAGTCCCTCAGGGCCGGCCACCCCGAGCACAACTCCAACACCTACTGCCAGCTACAAGCCMGCCGACGCGACCGGCAAGGCGCAGAACGTGCCAGTACCCGAGTTGCCGGAAGCTGCGAAGGCGGAGACGAAGGAAGGCGCGATGGCCTTCGCCAGCTATTGGTTCGGCCTTCTCAGTTACGGGTATGAATCAGGCGAGTTGAAGACTCTCGAGACTGTGACCTCATCGGCATGTGAAGCATGCGAAAAGGCCAAAAGTGTTATTCGAGCATGGCATTCGGAAGGGCGCTGGCTCGTGGGAGGAAAAATATCAACTCCTTCCATAAGTACAGAGTTCACCAAGAGCGCTGAGGCCACGTACCAAGTTGTGGTTCAGGCCCATCAGACGCCACTAACGTATGTGCGGGCCGACGGCACTATCGCTCGCCGTGATCCGCAACCTGATGACACCGGAAATTTGCTGTTTGTAGCCTTCAAGAACGGCGCCTGGAGCCTTGTCGATGTCGGCAGAATCGTGGCGTGAGGAATGCGACTGTCCAGGATGTCGCGAATCGCGCAAATGCTGTTGGTCGTGTCGGCTTTGGTCGCAGCAATGGGGGTCAACGCGGCGCGTGCGGATGATCCAGACATCTTCGGAGATTGGCATCCAGACAGTGTCAAGGTCAACGGATGGGCGTGGGACAGTTCTTTGAAAACGTTTGTTCGCAATAAACCCGGATCTGTATCTGCCGACCCCTTCCAGTACAAATACGAGCTCCAGTGCCATTTGGGCGGAGGCGACTTTGACGCCGACTGTCTCGCCGCAGCGGTGGACTGTTCGAACGGCCCAGACGGAAAGGCCGGCATTCCCGTTATCTGGCTGAAAGCGCCGGCCGGCGTACCCAACCCGACATGGTCATTTCACTCCGGCCCAACGTGCCTCTTCGATCCCCGTCCAGCGGACTTGCTGCCCCGAATTGCCGCACTGATCCAGAGGGAGTTCCAGCGGCTTCCGATAACTGCGGGACTGTCTACGGCCCAACCCAGCCCCAACACGCTCCGGGGCGCCGAGACCAATTTCTTCGCCAGCGCCGCAGATCAGCAGTTCGACATCACAATCCTGGCCCAGGCCGTCCACGTCACCGCTAAGCCGGTCCAGTACTCCTGGAGCTATGGCGACGGCACCTCGGTCGGCCCGCAAGCGGTGGCCGGCGGACCGCTTCCGCAGGATCGCTGGGGCGAGAAGACCCTGACGAGTCACGTGTACACCCAGACCGGCGACTTCCCGGTGGTTTTGACGACGCATTTCCAGGGAACCTACTCCGTCAATGGCGGACCGCCGCTGCCCATCCCCGGCCAAGGGCAATTCAGCTCGCCACCGCAGACCGTCAGTGTCTGGCGGACGATCACCAGGAACTACGCAGACACGTGCCTGCAGAATCCCCAAGGCCAAGGCTGCCCCGGGGTCGCCCCGCCGCCTCCCTAGTCCGTGACTAGGCTCGCAATTCCCGGTCCATCCGTTCCATCCGGGCATTCACGAGCTGGCAACGCGGGTCGTCCGGCCCCAATAGCGCAGCCACGGCAGCCGCAGTCGCCGTATCGAAGGACCCCATGTCGCTGGTGCACCACTGCAGCATCAGCCGGGCATCACCGCTTGACCGGACGGAAGCTCCCACGGCTGTGTTGAGCTCGTCGCGCATGAACCCGATCGCCAGATTGACCGAACGGGTGAGCAGTTTTGACGGGTACGCCGCGAACGCCTCGGCAACCCGACCGTCCCGCAGATGACCGGCCACAACGGAAGCGTCGGTCACGACGTTGAGGGTTGAAGAGAATCGGTAGGGGTTCGCTTTCAGGACATCCCCCAAAATGGCGCGGATCCGGTGCATCTCGGTCCGGATCGCCGCGCCGGTGCCCGCATCGCCATGGATCTCGTACGCCAATTCTTCGGCACTCCAGCCCTGATCACGCGAGGCCAGAAGGGCCAGGATCTCGGCGCGGCGCACAGTCAGCGGACGGCTGATACCGCCGTCGACTGCCGCGGATGGCGCGTCCCCCAAGAGCCGCAGCACGAGCTGGGGTCGGGCGCCGCCGTCGCGCACTGCCCGCTCGCCACCGGGCGCCCGCTGCCCCGAGCGCCCGACGCCGCCGTCGGGAAACGGGGCCGATTTCAGCAGCTCCTCTGCGAGCCGCACTCCGCAACGGACCAGCCGCAGGCTGTCCGGCGTGACCGATTCGAAAGGGCCGGAGACGTCCAGGACGCCGGTGATGTCGCCGGTCAAAGGGTCGCGAATGGGGGATGCGGTGCAAGCCCAGTCATGGTGGGTCCGCACGAAATGCTCGGCCGAGAAAAGTTGCGCCGGCGCACCCGTCACCAAGGCCTCGCTGATGGCGTTGGTGCCCACCCCTGATTCGGACCAGTCGGCGCCCTCCACGAACTCCAGCGAGTCCGCGAGCCGCAGGGCCTGCTTGCTGCCGACGCGCCACAGAACTTCGCCCTCGTGGTCGGTGACGATCAGCAGATGGCGCCCGGTCACGGTCTCATCGGCCAGAAGCTGTGACAACGCAGGCATCACCGCAGCCAGCCGATGGCCGGCGCTGAGGGATCGCGCCTCGGAGACTTCATGCCGGTGCAGGGGCCGGTGCTGGTCCGGATTGATGCCCAGCGCCAGGGAACGCTGCCAGGACTCGATAAGCGACGGCGAGAGGTGCGGATCCGGAGTGCCCGAAATAGTGGTCTCGTGCGCCGCCCGGAGTATTCGGGCGTACTCCGCCGGTGCAGAAAACCTGAGGTCCGAGGGATGCGTGATGGGGCCGTTGCCCTGCCGCATGCTCATTCTCTCAACTCGCCCTCGAATCGTCGCACCCGGCCGGGTCCCTGCCGCCGTCGGCCAACCTGCGCGCCGGCCGACAGCTTGAGAGCTCCGTGTAACCCGATTGTAACCCCCTGCGACTTTTACTTGTGATGCGGGTCACTGCGTGGTCTACGCGCCACGCAACGGGAGCGGCCCCCTGTCAGCAATGGAAAGAGGAATCATGCCTGAGACACCAAACGGCGTCGTCGGGGCGTGGCTGGCGCAGTTCGATGAGGCACTGCGCAGCCACAACACGGACGCCGCACTGGAACTTTTCGACGACGACTCGTACTGGCGCGACTTCGTCTCCTTCACCTGGAACCTCAAGACGCTGGAGGGCAAAGAGGACATCCGGCGCATGCTCGAGGCGACCCTGGGCGACGTGCGGCCCAGCAACTGGACCCTCGCCGAGGACGCCACCGGGGACGCCGCCAATGCCGAGGCCTGGGTGAACTTCGAGACCGCCCAGGCCCGGGGCTACGCCCATCTGCGCCTCCGGAATGGCAAATGCTGGACCCTGCTCACCACCATGCAGGAACTGAAGGGCTTTGAGGAAAAGAAGGGCCCCAACCGGGACAAGGGGGTCGCCCACGAGATCACCAAAGGCCGCAAATCCTGGCTGGAACTGAAGGAGGAGCAGGAGGCGAGGCTCGGCTACGAAGACCAGCCCTACACCGTCATCATCGGCGGCGGCCAGGGCGGGATCGGGCTGGGCGCGCGGCTGCGGAGGCTCGGAGTGCCCACCATCATCATCGAAAAGAATGAGCGCGCGGGTGACTCCTGGCGTAACCGCTACAAGTCCCTCCACCTGCACGATCCGGTCTGGTACGACCACCTGCCCTACATGAAGTTCCCCGACGACTGGCCGGTTTTCGCGGCCAAGGACAAGATCGGCGACTGGCTGGAAAACTACACACGGATCATGGAACTGAACTACTGGTCTAGAACCGAGTGCACCAGCGCCCGCTTCGACGAAACGTCGCAGGAGTGGGTGGTGGAGGTGATGCGCGACGGCGAACCGGTCACCCTGCGCCCGAAGCAGCTCGTCTTCGCCCTGGGTGTATCGGGGTACCCGAGCGTCCCCACGTTCGACGGCGCCGAGTCCTTCTTGGGGGAGCAGTACCACTCGTCCAAGCACCCGGGCGGTGGCGACTGGACCGGCAAGAAAGCCGTGGTCATCGGCTCCAACAATTCGGCCCACGATATCTGCGCCGACCTTTGGGAACACGGCGCGGACGTCACCATGGTCCAGCGGTCCTCGACGCATATTGCCCGCAGCGAATCCCTCATGGAACTGGCTCTCGGCGGGCTGTACTCCGAAGAGGCGCTGGCCAACGGCGTCACCACGGAGAAAGCCGACCTGCTGTTTGCCTCCTTGCCGTACCGGATTCTGCCCGAAGCCCAGATCCCGGTCTATGCGGAGATGGCCCGCCGGGACGCGGAGTTCTACTCCCAGCTCGAGGCTGCCGGCTTTGACCTGGACTTCGGCGTTGACGGCTCCGGCTTGTTCCTGAAGTACCTGAGGCGCGGCTCCGGCTACTACATCGACGTCGGCGCCTCGCAGCTGATCATCGACGGCCGGGTCAAGCTGGCCAATGGCCAGGTCAGCAAGATCACCGGCAACTCCGTCGTGATGGCCAACGGGACGGAGCTGGATGCCGACGTCATTATTTACGCCACCGGGTATGGATCGATGAACGGCTGGCTGGCTGATCTGGTCTCGCCCGAGGTGGCGGACGCCGTCGGCAAGTGCTGGGGGTTCGGATCGGATACGCCGAAGGATCCGGGGCCGTGGGAGGGGGAACTGCGCAACATGTGGAAGCCCACCAACGTGGAGAACCTGTGGATCCACGGCGGCAACCTGCACCAGAGCCGGCACTATTCGAACTATCTTGCCCTGCAGCTCAAGGCCAGGATGGAAGGACTGCCGACGCCGGTCTTCGAGCTGCAGCCCACGCATCACGCGCGCTAACCGCACGCGCTGACTCACGGGGTCGTGACAATCTCAGGCACGGCCACCAGACTGGGGCTACGGCCCCGCTGTGAAAATCCAACTCTTATTCCGTGGATGYGCCTGATCGGGCGCATCCACGGTCCTGGACTGCGAAGGTGAAACACCATGAAAGCAGCACGATTCCACGCCCGCGAGGATCTCCGGATCGAAGACATTCAAGAGCCGGAGCTGCGACCGGGAACGGTGAAGATCGCCGTGGCCTGGTGCGGTATCTGCGGCACCGACCTCCATGAATTCCTGGAAGGACCCATTTTCACCCCGCCGCCCGGCCACCCCCACGGGCTCACCCACGAGGCCGCCCCGGTCACCCTCGGCCACGAGTTCTCCGGCACCATCGAGGAGCTGGGGGAAGGCGTCAGCGGTCTGGCCGTCGGAGACAACGTCGTCGTGGAGCCGTACTACGTCTGCAATGAATGCGGTCCCTGCCTCAGCGGCCACTACAACCTGTGCACCAAGTTGGGCTTCATCGGCCTGGCGGGCGGCGGTGGCGGCTTGAGCGAGAAGATCGTCGTCGACACCCGGTGGGTGCACCCCGTCGGCGACATCCCCCTGGACGAGGCCGCCCTGATCGAACCCCTTGCGGTGGCGTATCACGCCGTCGGCCGGAGCGGCGTCAAAGCCGGGGACGTCGCCGTCGTCGGGGGTGCCGGACCCATCGGCCTGCTGACCGCCGCGGTCCTCAAAGGCATCGGCGTCACCACGATCGTTACCGAGCTGTCTGCCGCCCGCAAAGACAAGGCGACTTCGTCCGGGGTCGCGGATCACGTGCTCGATCCGAGTGCCGAGGACGTCAAGGCGCGCGTGCTGGAACTGACCAACGGTACGGGGGCCGATGCGGCGTTTGAATGTGCCGGTGTGAATGCGGTGCTGGACACCATGCTCGACGTCGTGAGGCCCGCCGGCGTCGTCGTCAACGTCTCGATCTGGGGGCACCCGGCCACGGTCGACATGCAGAAAGTAGTGCTGAAGGAAATTGACCTGCGCGGCACCATCGCCTACTGCGGCGACCACGAAGCCGCGATCAAGCTGGTCCAGGAAGGAAAAGTGGACCTGAAACCCTTCATCACGGGGCGGATCGCCTTGGACGACTTGGTGGACCAGGGGTTCGACACGCTGATCAACCACAACGACACCGCGGTGAAGATCATCGTCCACCCGTAGTGATCCGAGTCTCACGGGGGAATAGTTGCAGACGCCTCGCAGTTGCCGCCAGTGAACCCATTTACTGCGAAAGGAATTGCGCATGCTGTTTTCCCCGATGACCCTCGGCGAGCTGGAACTGCCCAACCGGCTCGTCATGGCGCCGCTGACCCGTCTCCGTTCCGGCCAGGAAGGTATCCCGGGGCCCCTGGTTGCCGAGCACTACCGCCAGCGCGCCTCACTGGGCCTGATCGTCAGCGAGGGCACCTATCCGAGCCCGGCCGGGCGCTCGTACCCGGGCCAGCCCGGCATCGTCACCCCGGACCAGATTGCTGGCTGGAAGAAGGTCACGGACGCCGTTCACGCCGAAGGCGGCCGGATCTTCGCGCAGATCATGCACGGTGGCCGGGTTTCACATGAGGACATCACCGGCGGCCACCAGGTAGTTGCGCCGAGTGCCATCGCCGTCGAGGCAGAGACCCGTACGTCCAAGGGCAAGCAGGCGCACCCCGTGCCGCATGCCCTGACCACCGACGAACTGCCCGGCGTCCTGCAGGAAATTGTCCAGGGCTCGCGGAACGCGATCGAGGCAGGGTTCGACGGCGTGGAGCTGCACTCTGCCAACGGTTACCTGTTGCACGAATTCCTGGCGCCTTCGTCGAACCAGCGTGACGACATCTACGGCGGCACGCCCGAGAACCGGGCGCGCTTCGTGATCGAAGTTGTGAAGGCTGTGGTGGAGGCCGTGGGCGCCGAACGCGTCGGCATCAGGATCTCGCCGGAGCACAACGTCCAGGGTGTCACCGAACTGGACGCCGCAGATGTTCGTGAGACGTACCGCTTGCTGGTGGATGCTATTGCGCCGCTGAACCTGGCCTACCTGAGCATCCTGCACAAGGATCCCACCGGCGAACTGGTCCAGGACCTGCGTTCACGCTTCAACGGCGCCTTCCTCGTCAATACCGGATTCGGCGTCATCACCACCCGGGATGAGGCCATCTCGCTGGTTGCCGACGGGCACGCTGACGCCGTCGTCGTCGGACGCCCGGCCATCGCAAACCCGGACCTCGCCCGCCGCTGGCGCGAAGGCCTGCCGGTCAACGAGCCAAACGCATCCACGTTCTACGCCGACGGCGCCGAGGGCTACACCGACTACCCGGCCTACCAGAACTAGGGCCAGCTGCGGCGCGGTGACTCCCGCGGAGCCGTGCAGCGCACGCTCGGTTGGACATGCTCAGCTGCAGCCACGATTAGTGGGCAGAATGCCATTCTGCCCACTGATCGCATTTAACACTGAGCATGTCCCTCGCCGGGCAGGTCCGAGACAGGATGCGCGAGTCACAGGGCCGCGCCCGCTGCCGGACATGTGCCGCGATGATCTGCACGAGAGAGCATGTTCCTCGCGGCGCATCATGGCCATGGGAATGCCCGGCGGCCGCCGCGGCCAATGGGCAGAATGSCATTCTGCCCATTGGCCGCGCCTAACAATGAGCATGTCCCTCGTCGGTTGGGCCTAAGACTGGACATGTGCCTCGCTGGAATGTGCGGGTGGGCATGTCCCGTCCTGCACATCGGGGCCACCAGGACATGGTCCCTCGACGAATTGGCCACTGGACATGTCCCGTGGCTGGCGCCGGGACTGGGCATGTCCCCATTGGGCTTAGGACGCGGAGCGAGGGGCATGTCCAGCGGTGGGGGGCAAATGGGCATGTCCCGGAGGGGGCCTCGCCGTGCCTGGTCCTATAGGATCTGAAGATGCAATTAGCTTCCACCGGCAGCCATTCTGAGGGGCGCCCCGCCGGCCGCCCCGTCAGCCGGCAGGTCCTGGCGGACCACGTCTATGAGGAACTTCTGGCGTCGCTGATGGATGGCCGGCTGGAACCCGGAACCGCGGTCAGCATCGACGGAACTGCCCGGGAACTCGACGTCTCGCCCACCCCCGTGCGGGAGGCGCTCGCCAGGCTGGAACACACCGGGATGGTGCGCCGCGTGGCCCTTAAGGGCTACCGGGTTGCTCCGGTGTTCACCCGGGAAGACTTCGCCGAGCTTATGGAAGCCCGGCTCGCGATCGAACCTGTGAACGCCCGCCTGGCGTGTGCCCGGCTGACGCCCGGCCACCTGGCCGAACTGGAACGGGCAGTC
Source organism: Arthrobacter sp. P1_B4 (assembly GCF_056406555.1). NCBI lineage: Bacteria > Bacillati > Actinomycetota > Actinomycetes > Micrococcales > Micrococcaceae > Arthrobacter > Arthrobacter sp. P1_B4. The sequence continues at coordinate 25,777 of NZ_JBFTZW010000010.1, read as the reverse complement.
GCCGATCTCAAGGACGCACCGCGCGGGCCCTCCTTCGCCGAGTTCCGCGGCTACCTCGAGGCCGACGAGCGGTTCCACCGGCTGATCGCGGAGCAGACAGGCAACCAGTTCATGGTGGCAGCTTATGCCGCTCTCGGCGGACAGATTCAGCGCTTCCGCCTGTTCGGGGGAGTGGGCATCACCGACGCCGATCACGCGATCGCCGAACATCAGGCCGTCCTGGATGCCTTGGCGACGGGCGACCCGGAGAAGGCCGCAGCCGCAATGGCCGAGCACGTGCAAAAGGTGCGCGGCCGCGCCATCGCGGACGCTCCCGCGGAATAAGCCTCGCTTCCCAGGCTGACGCACGCGGGTCCAACACCGCGTAACAGTGCGCCGTACCCGCTTCTGCGCCCTCTTTTTTGTGACCCCCTTCACAGCTGATCGAAGACCCTATAGGATCTTCGATTGTGACGGCTACGGTGCCGGCATGGGGAGTCACAAGGGAGTGAAGAGTGCAAACAGAAACTTTGGCCGCAGGGCCCAAGGAGTCCGCAACACGCCGCACCATCAAGAATCTGCGGTGGTGGATTCTCGGCTGGGCTCTGGCCGCCGGCATCATCAACTACATGGACCGCAGTGCGATCTCCATCGCCGCGCCGCAACTGATCAAAGACTTCGGCATGACCCGGACGGACATTGGCCTCCTGGGCACCGTGTTCTCCTGGACCTACGCTTTTGCCCAGCTGCCCGCTGGCTGGCTCGTGGACAAGCTGGGCGCCCGACGGATGTACTTCCTCGCAATCGCGGGCTGGAGCATCGCGACCGCGCTGATGGCCGTCGGCACCAAGATGTGGCAGTTCGTCACGTTCCGCTTCCTGCTCGGCATCACCGAGGCCCCTAACGGGCCGGCGTCGGCAAAGCTCACCGCCGACTGGTTCCCCCGGGCCGAGCGCGGACAGGCCACCGCCATCTGGGACAGCGGTTCCAAGTGGGGACCCGCCATCGCGCCGCCCGTCCTGACCGCCATCATGCTCGCGTTCGGCTGGCAGGCCATCTTCCTCTTCCTCGGCGCCGCAGGCATCGTGCTGGCATTGGCCTTCTTCCTTTACTACCGCGCTCCCGAAGAGCACAAGCGCATCAGCGCGAAGGAACTGGATTACATCGAAAGCCAGCGCACCACCCAGCTCCTGACTGCCAAGAAGGTTTCGTGGCTCGGACTCTTTAAGCACCGCCAAATCTGGGGCATGATGGCCGGATTCTTCTGCGTCATTTGGATCTGGAACATCTTCATCGTCTTCCTGCCGCTCTACCTGCAGGAAGAACGCGGTGCCAGCATCGCCAGCTCCGGCTGGCTTGCGGCTGTCCCGTACCTCGGCGCAGCCATCCTCGGCATCACCGGCGGCTGGGTCATGACGCGCTACTCGAAGAAGGCCGGCCGCGATCCGTTGCTGGCCAAGCGCCACGTGATGTCCATTGCAGCGGTTGCCGCCGGCATCTTGATCTGCCTCATCCCGTTCGTAGATTCCCTCCCGCTCGCCATCGCTGTCATGACCGTGGCACTGGGCTTCGTCGCCACCATGCAGGCGGCCGCGTGGGCCATGCCCGGCGACATCGTGGACAACTCACAGGTTGCCTCCGTCGGTGCCATCCAGAACTTCGGCGGCTACTTCGGCGGCGCCTTTGCCCCGCTGCTGACCGGTGTGATCGCCGATGCCACCGGCTCCTACGCGCCGTCGTTCGTGATCGGCGGCGTCATCGCCGCCCTGGCCGCAGTGGCGTACACCGTGCTGGTCCGCGAACCCATCAAGGACAAGACCGCAGCAGCGCAGACAGAAAGCCGAACCGACGCATGAGCACAGCAACAAATGCATTGACGACGACGGCGGTCGCCACCACGGCGGCCGCCCCGGCGGCGGGAACCACCACCGCGGGCACCGCCCGCTCGCCGTTCACCGTGGCCGTCACGGCCGACGCCGCGCGGCCGGACGGAAGCTCCATTCACGGGGACCTGCGGCTGCAGCGGCTCAGCGAGCATGGCATCAGCTGGAGCGTCCTGCCCAGTTACACAGACCCGGTTCCGCTGGCCGACCTCGCCGGGGTCCAGGCCGTGCTGTCCCTGGGGCACATCGCCTTCGATTCACGCACCGTGGACCACGCCCCGGACCTGAGGCTGATTGCCCGGTTCGGGGCCGGCTACGAAACCATCGACTTGGACGCCTGCACCCGCGCCGGCATCGTTGTCACCAACACCCCGGATGCCATCCGGCGGCCGTTGGCGGTGGCGGGACTGACGCTGCTCCTGGCGCTCTCGCACAAGCTCCTGGCCAAGGACAGGCTGACCCGGACCTCTGACTGGGCGCAGCGCGAGCACTACCGCGGCGTGCCGCTGGTGGGCCAGACGGTCGGCATCGTGGGCTTCGGCAGTGTGGGCGCTGAGCTCGCCCGCCTCCTGGCCCCGCTCGGGGTGAAAGTCGTGGGCAACAACCGCAGCGGCCGCCACGCGGAGGCCGCCGGACTCGGCGTCGAACTGCTGGGCCTGAATGAGCTCCTGGAGCGCTCGGATTACGTTGTGCTCTGCGCCGCGCTGACACCGGCGACCGAAAAACTGATCGGCGCGGCCGCGTTGGCGCGGATGAAGCCAAGCGCCTACCTGATCAATATCGGCCGCGGAAAGCTCGTGGACACGGATGCCCTCCGGGACGCCCTGCGGGAGGCCCGGATCGCCGGCGCCGGCCTGGACGTCTTTGAGCCGGAACCCCTGCTTCCCGACGACGAGCTCCTGACCTTGGACAACGTGGTGCTTTCCCCGCATTCCCTGTGCTGGACCGAGGACTTCACGCGGGACGTCGCGGCCAGCGCCATTGGCTCGATCCTGGCGGTCGCGGCAGGGGAGCGCCCTGCCAACGTCCTGAATCCGGAGGTCTTCGCGACAGCGGCCTTCGCCGCGAAACGCTCGTAACCCGGGGGTGTGACCTTGACAACATCCCGCTAGATAGTAAATCCTATAGGAAACAGGATTCCACGAAGGAGTGAACCCATGGCCTATACAGCCGAAAACTGGCCCATCACCGCAGCGCTCCTGCAGTTCCCGGGGACCGACGCGCAGGGCAACCACATCAACGACGCCGACGCCTCCGCCTGGGCCGAGGTCCTCACCGAGGTCAAGGACGCCGGCTTTGCCAATGCCGACCTCACGGACAGCTGGGTCCGCCCCGGTGACCTGAGCTCGGCGCGGCTCGCCGAGTTCAAGCAGACCGCGGACAACGTCGGCATCGGCATCCCCGTCATCTCGGCCATCCGCCGCAGCGTGATCGAGGAAGGCAACTGGGAAGCGAACCTGGCGTACAGCCACCGCACCATCGACGCCGCCGCCGAGCTGGGCTGCGAGGTCGTCTCGTTCGGACTGCACCAGGCCATCACCGCCGAGCAGCAGAAGCAGCTCTGGTTCTGGACCGTCGAAGGGTACAAGGATCCGGTAGGGGACAAGGAAACGTGGGGCAAAGCTGTGAGCCGCCTGCGCGACCTCGGCCAGCACGCGGCCGAGGTCGGCGTGCTGCTCTCGCTTGAAATGTACGAGGACACCTACCTCGGCACCGCTGATTCTTCCGTTCAGCTGGTCCAGGACATCGGCCTGGCCAACGTCGGCATCAACCCCGACATCGGCAACCTCATCCGGCTGCACCGCCCGATCGAGGACTGGCGCGAGATGGTCGCCAAGACCCTCCCGTACTCCAACTACTGGCACATGAAGAACTACATCCGCGACGAGGACGTCGCCCGGGACACCTACGTGGCGATGCCGGCCCCGATGGAAAGCGGCCTCATCAACTACCGCGAGGCGTTCAAGACCGCGCTCTCCGTCGGCTTCCAGGGCATCCTGTGCACCGAGCACTACGGCGGCGACGGCCTCAGCGTCACGGCCAGCAACCAGGACTACCTCCGCCGCCAGGTCCTGCCGAAGACCGACGGCTACGCCCTCGGCGCGAGCCAGGTGGCCCAGGGCCGGCAGTTGCCGGCAGCCACGGCACTCGCCAGCGCCTGAACGGGCGCCTGAAGCCAGCTTCTGAAGTCAGCGCCTGACCGGGCGCCGACACCGGCGCGTGGTGCGGCCGTCAAGCCACTTGGGGGGCGGCCGCACCACCCACCTCTCTACCCACAGCATTAGTTCTCCAACACGGATTCAATGAGGAACCATGACCCAGATCTTCGACAATCCCGCTGATTTCGCGGATGAGGCACTGGACGGCTTCGTTGCGGCCAACCGCGGCTACGTGGCCCGAGTCGACGGCGGCGTCGTCCGCTCCACCGAAGTCCCCTCCGGGCAGGTGGCCCTGGTGGTCGGCGGCGGCTCCGGGCACTACCCGGCTTTCGCCGGCCTCGTCGGGCCGGGACTGGCCACCGCCTCGGCCTGCGGCAACATGTTCGCCTCGCCCGCGGCCGGCCAGGTCTACCGCGTGGCCAAGGCCGCCAACGCCGGCGGCGGCGTGCTGCTGAGCTACGGCAACTATGCCGGCGACGTCCTGCACTTCGGCCAGGCCCAGCTGCGCCTCAACGCCGAAGGCATCGAAACCCGCACCGTCCTGGTCACCGACGACATCGCCAGCGCCCCGCTGGAGCAGATCGAGAAGCGCCGCGGCATCGCCGGGGACCTGACGGTCTTCAAGATCGCCGGCGCTGCCGCAGAGGCGGGACTGAGCCTGGACGACGTCGAACGGCTGGCCATCCGGACCAACTACCGCACCCGGTCCCTCGGCGTGGCCTTCGACGGCTGCACGCTGCCCGGCGCGGAGGCCCCGCTGTTCTCTGTCCCCGCGGGGCACATGTCCCTGGGCCTGGGCATCCACGGCGAACCGGGCATCTCCGACCACCCCATGCCCACCGCCTCCGAACTGGCCGAACTCCTGGTCAGCCGGCTCCTGGCCGACAAACCGGACGACGCCGGCACCCGCGTGGTCGCAATCGTCAACGGCCTCGGCACGGTCAAGTACGACGAACTCTTCCTGCTGTTCGGCAAGATCGAGAAGCTCCTCACCGCCGCCGGGCTCACCGTCGTCGAACCCGAATGCGGCGAGCTCGTCACGAGCCTGGACATGTCCGGGCTGTCCCTGACCCTGCTGTGGCTGGACGAGGAACTCGAGCAGTACTGGGCCGCCCCGGCCGACACCCCGGCGTTCCGCAAGGGAAACCTGGCACCCCGTGCCCGCCGCGAACTCGCGGGTCCGGACGCCGAAGAGACCGCCGACGTCGAACGGCCCACCGCCGCGGCGGCAGCCCTCGGCCGGCTGGCCGCCGACTTCCTCGGCCAGGCGCGGGACGTGGTGGTCGAGCATGAGGAAGAACTGGGCCACCTGGACGCCGTCGCCGGCGACGGCGACCACGGGATCGGCATGCGCCGCGGCGTGGACGCGGCAGTCACCGCGGCCGAACAGGCTGCCGCGAACGACGGCGGCGCCTCGCCGTCGCGGGTCCTGACCGCTGCGGGGGAGGCCTGGAGCGAACGCGCCGGCGGGACCTCGGGTGCGCTCTGGGGCTCGGCGATCATCGCCGCCGGACAGGCCCTGGGCAACCAGTACAGCTACAGCGGCGAGGACGCGGCCGCCGCGGTCACGGCCTTCGTGGATGCCATCACCGCGCTCGGCAAGGCCGAGCCGGGGGACAAGACCATGGTGGACGCCCTCTTGCCGTTCCAGGACGCTTTCCTCACCGCGTTCGACGCCGGCACACCAGTGGCCGGTTCCCTCGCCGCGGCGGCGGCCGCCGCCACAGCCGCCGCAGAGCGGACCGCCGGGCTGCGTCCGCTCAAAGGCAGGGCCCGCCCGCTCGCCGAGAAGAGCCTCGGCCACCCCGACCCCGGAGCGGTGTCCTTCGCCCTCATCGCGACCCGGATATCCACCCACACCGACACCGCAGACACAGGATCCCGGCCCGGCACCCCCGAGCCGGCGGAACAAGGAGCACAAGCATGAGCACAGCAACAGGCTGGCGCGTGGTCATCGGCAACGATGAGGCCGGCGTCGAATACAAGAACGCGCTGAAGGCGCTCCTCGAAGCCGACCCCCGTGTGGCGTCCGTGCAGGACGTGGGAGTCGGCGCCAACGACTCCACCGCTTATCCGCACGTCGCCGTCGACGCGGCCCGCAAGATCGCCGACGGCGACGCCGACCGGGCGCTGCTGATCTGCGGCACCGGCCTGGGCGTGGCGATCGCGGCCAACAAGGTCCCCGGCATCCGCGCCGTCACGGCCCACGACAGCTACTCGGTGGAGCGGTCCGTCCTGAGCAACAACGCCCAGGTGCTCACGCTGGGGCAGCGCGTCATCGGGCTGGAACTGGCCAAGAAGCTCGTGGGTGAATGGCTGAGCCACCGCTTCGACGAAAACTCCTCCTCCGCCGCGAAGGTGGACGCCATCTGCTCGTACGAACCCGAATACACGAAGGCAGTCTGAATATGACCGAATCAACAGCAACCGCAGCCGCCATCAACGCCGCCCGCAAGATCGCCGTCGTCGGCTCCGGCTACATGGGCGGCGGGATCGCGCAGGTCCTGGCACTCGGTGGCGCCCGGGTGGCGCTCGCGGATGTGTCCGCGGAAGTGGCCCAGAAGAATTACGAGCGGCTCCTGGCCGAATCCGACGAATTCGTTGCCGCCGGGCTGTTCCCGGAAGGCGCCACCGCAATCCTGAAGGAAAACCTCTGGCCCGCCAAGGACATCGAGGAGGCCGTGGCGGACGCCGACTTCATCGAAGAAGCCGTCCCCGAGGTCATCGAGATCAAGCACCAGACCCTCGCCCGCATCAGCGCGGCCGCCCGCCCGGACGCCATCATCGGGTCCAACACGTCCACGATCTCCATCGCGGACCTGTCCGAGCCGGTCACCAACCCGGAGCGCTTCCTGGGCGTGCACTTCTCCAACCCGTCCCCGTTCATCCCGGGCGTTGAAATCATCCCCCATGCCGGCACCTCGGCCGCCACGGTCGGCGCCGTCCGCGACCTCGTGCACGCGGCCAACAAGCAGACCGCCGTCGTCAAGGACGTCACCGGCTTCGTGCTCAACCGGCTCCAGTACGCGCTGTTCCACGAGGCCGCCCAGCTGGTGGAGCAGGAGATCGCGACCGCGGAGGACGTCGACACCCTGGTCCGCACCACCTTCGGCTTCCGGCTGCCGTTCTTCGGGCCCTTCGCCATTGCCGACATGGCCGGGCTGGACGTCTACAACTTCTGCTACAAGTCCCTCCAGACCGATTTCCCGGAACGGTTCGCGACGCCGAAGATCCTCACCGACCTGGTGGAGGCCGGAAAGCTGGGCACCAAGACCGGAACTGGCTTCCTCAACGTCCCGGCGGAGCGCACGCCGGAACTGATCGCCTACCGGAACAAGGCGTACGTGGCCATGCAGAAGCTCATCGACGAGCTCGGCCCCGCCCCCATCAGCTGATTCCGCATCTTCCTCTTTCACTTCAGGAGCCTTCCCATGAGCACTTTCCCCACAGAACGCACCGCCATCATCACCGGCGCCGTGTCCGAGCGCGGCATCGGCCGCGCCACCGCCAGCTACCTGGCCGCACAGGGCTGGAGCATAGGCATCATCGACCTCGATGACGCCCTCTGCAAGGCGGCGGCCAAGGAACTGGCAGCCGAGCACGGCGTCAAGGCCTTCGGCGCCGGCGCCAACGTTTCCGACGAAGGCTCGGTCCGCGCGGCAATCGACGCCATCGAGGCGGAACTGCCGCAGATCGTTGCGCTCGCCAACGTGGCCGGGGTCAGCTCTCCGGTGCCCTACCTGGAACTCGACGCCGCCGAATGGGACCGGGTGCTGAACATCAACCTCAACGGCGTCCACTACGCCACCCGCCGCGTCGCAGAATCAATGGTGAAGAACAGGATCGGGCGCATCGTGAACATCTCCTCGGTCTCCGCGCAGCGTGGCGGCGGCACCTTCTCCAAGACGCCGTACTCCGTGGCGAAAGCCGGCGTGATCGGCCTGACCCGGGCCACGGCCCGTGAACTGGGCGAATACGACATCACGGTCAACGCCATCTCACCCGGGCCCATCGACACCGACATCATGGGCGGCACCCTCAGCGAGGAACGCAAGGACGAACTCACCAAAGACCTCGTGGTCAACCGGGTCGGTTCCACCCGGGACATCGCAGCAGCCATCGCCTTCCTCATCAGCGAGGACGCCGGCTATATCTCCGGCCAGACGCTGAATGTGGATGGCGGACTCTACATGCACTAAGGAAGAAGCCTCGTGGCCCAACACAGCCAAACCCCCGCGTCCGGATTCGCAGCCTGGAGCAAGGGACGGAAGATCTACCTCGCCGTCGGGATCCTGGCCTGCGCGGCCGGCGTTCTGATGATGGTTTTTTCGCGCTAGTTTTCTCCGGCCGGATCCGGCCTGGCCTGCCTTGGCCGGGCCGGATCCGGCGTGGCTGGGCCCGATCCGGCGCTCTCCACGCAACTGATTCACCCCACTGAGTTACACCACTGATTGCTCGACGAGGAGTTTTTTTGATGACCGTAACAACAACGTCCACTCGGGACCTACTGGAGACACCGGTCCTTAAATCGGCCATCTCCAAGGCCTCCCGGCGGCTCATGCCCATGCTGGTCATCCTGTACGTGGTGGCCTTCCTGGACCGCACCAACGTGGGCTTTTCCGAGGCGGCGCTGGGCGTGGACAAGGGCATTAGTGCCGGCGCATTCGCCCTGGGTGCCGGGATTTTCTTCATCGGTTACGCACTGTTCGAAATCCCGAGCAATCTGCTCCTGACCAAATTCGGCGCCAAGGTGTGGCTGGCCCGGATCGCCATCACTTGGGGCATCGTCTCGGCCTGCTTCGCGTTCGTCCAGGGCGAGACGTCCTTCATCATCCTGCGCTTCCTGCTGGGCGTCACCGAGGCCGGGCTGTTCCCCGGCGTCATCATGTTCCTGGCCGCATGGTTCCCCAACAAGGTCCGCGTCAAGATGTTCGCCATCTTCTACCTGGCCCAGCCGTTCTCCCAGATGCTGGGCGCGCCGCTCTCCGGCTGGCTGATCAACATCGGCGATCAGGTCCCCGGCGTCCAGGGCTGGCAGGTCATGTTCTTCGTCGAAGGCATGTTGGCCGTCGTTGCCGGCATCGCCGCCTACTTCTTCCTGATCAACAGCCCGCAGGACGCCAAGTTCCTGGACAAGGACGAGAAGAACGCGCTCCTGGAGGTCATGGCGCTCGAGGACACCGTCAAGGAAGAGTCCGGGCCGCACGGCGTCCTGGCCGCCATGAAGAACGGCAAGGTCTGGTACTTCACCGTCATCTACTTCTGCCTGCAGATCGCCGTCTACGGCGTCACCTTCTACCTGCCGCAGCAGGTCGCCCAGCTGACCGGCCAGAAGGTGGGCATCGCCGTCGGCCTGATGGCAGCCATCCCGTGGTTCTTCGGCATCTTCGCCTGCTACTTCATCGGCAAGGCAGCGAACACGGTGATCCGCCGCCGGGTCTGGGGCACCGGCCTATTCATCTCCACCGGACTCTGCATCTTCGGCTCTGCGTGGGCCGGCGCCAACCACATTCCGGCGCTCGGCATCATCTTCATCACCCTCGCCGTGTGCTCGTTCCTCTCCATCGGCCCCATCGCGTGGTCCTACCCGACGGCGTTCCTCACCGGAACCGCCGCGGCCGCGGGGATCGGCCTGATCAACTCGCTCGGTAACCTCGGCGGCTTCGTCGCGCCGATCCTGCGCACCTCGGTCAACCAGATCACCGCCTCGGACACCGGGACAATGGGCGTCTACGCCCTCGGCGTGCTCCCGTTCCTGGCAGCGGCCATGATGTTCGCGACCCGCCGCTTCAAGAACAAGGCCGACGAGCTGCTGGAGCAGTAAAGGCCCCCGGCCTCACTTCCAGCGCGACGTCCAGCCCCCATCCACTGGATCCAGCAGAAAGCACCAACACATGCAGCAGAGCCCCGGCAGCCAGACCTCCAACACCCGCATCCTGGTGGGGGTCAGCACCAAGATGTACCTCGGCTACCGGGACAGCCTGGACTGGCTCGAGCGGCTGCAGCACGAAGTGGACACCCGCCCGGCCCTCGCGGCCGGGCGGGTTGTCCCGTTTGTCATCCCGTCCTTCCCCGTCCTGCCCGCGGCGGCCCGGCTCCTGGCGGGTTCGCCGCTGCTCCTTGGTGCGCAGAACTGCGGCTGGGCGGATGGGCCCTGGACCGGGGAAGTGGCCCCGTCCATGCTCGCGGAACTCGGCGTCCGGCTCGTGGAGGTCGGCCATGCCGAACGCCGGCGGCACTTCAACGAGGACGACGCCATGATCACCCGCAAGGTCCGGGCCGCGGACGACGCCGGGCTCGCCGCGCTGCTGTGCGTGGGGGAGCGCGACGGCGGGCAGCCGGCGGCTGCGGCGGACTTTGTGTTCCGCCAGATCGAGTCGGCCGTCGACGGCGACTGGGACCTCGCCGGCCGCCTGGTGGTGGCGTACGAACCGGTCTGGGCCATCGGCGCGACCGAGCCGGCCGCCGCCGCCTACGTGTCCGACGTCGTCAGCCGGCTCCGGGACCAGCTCACCGCCGCCGGCGTGCCAGGGTTGCCGGTCATTTACGGCGGATCGGCCAAACCGGGTCTGCTGCCCACGCTTGAGGGTCTCTCGGGCCTGTTCCTGGGCCGGTTTGCACACGACTCGGTGAATTTCGGCACGGTGCTCGATGAGGCGCTCGTGCTGGCCGAAGGCCTCCTCGCGACCGACCCCGCCACCGTGGGACATGTCCAGCCCTGACCGCGGGCGACGGGCATGATGCCTAGATCTCCCTTGGTCGAGGCCAAGAATGAGCATGTCCCCTAGGGGTGGCCGCCGGGGAATGGGCATGTTCCGTGGGGTGGGTGGCGAAGAGTGGACATGTCCGGGCCTGACCGCGGGCGACGGGTATGATGCCTAGATGTCCCTTGGTGGAGGGGAAGAATGAGCATGTCCCCTGGGATGGCTGGCGAAGAATGGGCATGTCCCCTGGGGTGGCTGGCGAAGAATGGGCATGTCCCGTGGGGTGGATGGCGAAGAGTGGACATGTCCGGCTCTGACCGCGTGCGACGGGCATGATGCCTAGATGTCCGTTGGTCGAGGGGAAGAATGGGCATGTCCCTCGTCGGAGGGTGCGGGCAAGCGAAGAATGAGCATGTCCCGCTACTGGGCTAGGACAGCTACGCGCTGACCGACCTCTGGCACAGGCCGATGAAGCCGCCCAGCTGTTCCATGCCCTCCGGATGCGTGGGGAGGTAGTTGGTCAGTTCGGGCGCGCGGACGATCACGGCACGCCATTGGCCGCGGGACACCGCCACATTGATCCGGTTCCGCGAGAGCAGGAATTCCATGCCCCGCGGAGCCTCGGCCACCGCAGAACATGCCATGGACACAATCACGACCGCGGCCTCCTGGCCCTGGAACTTATCCACGGTCCCCACCCGCACGCCGGCGAGATTCGCGGCGTCCAAGGAATCGCGGATGACATTGACCTGGGCGTTGTAGGCGGCCACCACCAGAATGTCGGACGCTTCCAATGGCCGGGCTCCGTCTGCGGTGTGCCAGGAAAGGCCCAGATGGCGGCGCACCTGCCCGACGACCTCGGTAGCCTCCTCGGCCGACGACGTCGTGTTCCCGCTGTGTGGCACCATCACCGTCTCAATCCCCGCGGGCACACCCTCGAGACGGCGCAGATCCGCGGATGGGGCGGAACGCAACCGGCCCTCGTAGGACAACTCCGAGACGGCCAGGCACAGCTCGGAGGTCATCCGCCACGAGTCGGCCAGGAAGTAGCCAAGCTCGGGCGGCAGCGTGGCGTGGCCTGCGGAAATCCAGCCCAGGGCCGACTCGTCGACCGGCTCCGGGTGCCTGCCCTGGCTGACCTGCGGCAGCTGCTGCGGGTCGCCGAGCAAGAGCAGTCGGCTGCTGGCCTGCGCCACGGCAAGGGTGTTGGCCAGCGAGAACTGGCCGGCCTCGTCGATCACCAGGAGGTCCAGGGAGCCGGCCGGGACGGTGGCGCCGGTCATGGTCCACGCCGTGCCACCGACGAGGGCGCCTCCAGGCGCACCCAGCAGTTCCGCAACGTCCTTGCCGGTGCGCCGGGCCCACGGCAGGGCGTCGTTGTGCTTCACGTCTTTGGCCACCAGCGCCGGGTCGACCCCAGCCTTCGTGACAGCGGTCTTCAGCAGGTTCTCCACCACCGCGTGCGACTGGCCGACGACGCCGACTTTCCAGCCGCGGGCCACGAGCCGGGCGATGACGTGGGACCCCACATGGGTCTTGCCCGTTCCGGGCGGACCCTGCACTGCCAGGTAGGATTGGTCAAGGGCCAGCACGGCCGCCGTGATGGCTTCAATGAAGCGGTCCGGTCCGGCGCCAGGCTGCGGCAGTGAAGCTCCGGCGGCCAGCCTCGGTGGCTGACGCCGGACGAGGTCAAGCGCAGGATGGCGGGGGAGGGAGCCGGACCCCAGGCCGGCGACCACCGTGTCAGCGAGGGCTGCCAGTGCTTGCTCGAGGCTCTTGGTGGCGAGGGGTTGGTCTTCCGTCAGCGCGATGGGGAGGTCATTGTAGGGCTGTATCTTCCGGTGCAGCCGGTCCCGGATGATGACGGTGTCCTTGCCGTCCTCATGGCCCAACTCCAGGACCTCCGTGCCGAACCATCCGCTCCGTCCGGTTCCGTTCTTGCCGGTACCTTCCAGCCCGGCGGGAAGAGGCAGTTCGTACATGCGAAACCACTTGCTGCCCTCGCGGAGGTCCGACCCTGGACTCACGGAGCCGGATAACTTGACCCGCCGTTCCGGAAGTTTGGTCCCCGTCTGTTGCCAGTCGTCGAGGATTTCCGCGGATTCGACGAGGAAAACGTTCCGGTCCCGTTCGTGCGTGTCCGGACCGTGCTCACACCGATCGAAGTGCGCCCACCAGAACGACTTGCGCTCCCGGCGGTGATAGCTCACGGCCGCGGCCAGCATGGCCACGGCCTTACGGTCGTCCTCGGACAAGCCGCTGCCCGGCTCAGCAAATTCCATCAGTGCCAGCTCAGCCGGGGCAAGCGCCGCATCGGCCCGTGCCGAGCCGTCGTCGGGGCCGTCCTCCGCGCCGGACGCCGTGCCCGCTTCAGCGCCGGACGCCGCGCCCGGCTCCGCGCCGTGTGGCTCCAGCCGGCGTTCCTTGGCCAGCCCGAGCAGCCAGTTCCGGAGCTCCAGCGTGGAGAGGCAGTCGTATTCGTTGTAGTCGGAGATCCCGGCGAGGATTGTGGCCGCTTCGTCGGGCCGCTCATTGTCCCTCGCGTCGCAGAACCGTGCATAGGCAATCACGGAGGCGCCGGCGTCCTTCACTTCGCCAGTTCGAAGGTTCGCCCCCATGTAGAGCGGTTCGAGCTTCTTGATGCTGTAAGAGTTTTCGGAGATCCTGATGCTGTTCCGGACCGTTTGGTACAGGTCCACCAGCAGGCCTTCGCGGAGCCACTCGTCCACGATGTCCTCCCCGGCAACGTGCATCACCGAGAGTTTTCGAAGCGCCGTTTTTTCATACGGTGCGTAGTGGTAGACGTGCATGTCCGGGTGGTCCCGCCGGCGTTTCTCAACATAGTCAAGGAAGTCCAGGAACGCCTGCTTCTCCGCCTCCCGGCTGTGGGCCCAGAATGGCCGGAAAATCCCCGGACTGCCGGGCTCGGTGGGCGCCTCGATCACGCCGAACAGGTACTCGAGCCCCCACACTCCCGTGGCGCGGTCCTGCCACAGCGGATCGCCCTCGAAGTCGAAGAAAATATCGCCCCGGCTCGGTGGGGGCAGCTCGGCCAGGGTGTTCCCGGGCAGGACGCCGTAGCGGATGGTGTGCTCTTCGCCGTCCTTGCGGTAGCAGACTTCTCCGTCGGCAGGGCCAACGCCGCTCTGCATCCGCGCCTGTTCCTGCAGGCGCAGGAGCGTAGGTGTGGGCTTGGTGAGGGTCGCTTGCGCCAGGTCAGTGACTGAACTAATCCCACGTTCGTGGAGGTTCTTGCGCTGCACGGAGTTCATCCGGGCCACGAGGAGGAGATCGTCGGTGGCTTTGACTTGCTCCTGGCAGTAATCGCAGCGGCCACAGGCGGTCAGCCCGGGCGCGCCCCACTCCACTGGTCCCGGCTGTGCGATGTGCGCGGCGGTCAGCGCGAGGAAACGCTCGCGGCGCTCTCGGAAAACCGGCAGGATTTCGGAGAGTTTGTGGTGGCTTCGCACGTAGTCGAATCCGCCGCCGGGCAGCTGCACCGTCGAGCCGAGGACGAGTGTCACTGCCGGGTCCACCGGGATCCCGGCCTTCAGCAGCTGGTCGCCGTAGGCGGCCAGCTGGAGCAGGGCCGTCACCTTTGCGTGGCGGGCGAGCTTGGTGTCGAACACGGCGTAGCTGCCGTCGGACTGCCGTACGAGGAAGTCGGAGCGGCCGTGGAACTGGCCGTCGAAGAAGGCGGCCTGGAAGACGACGTCGGCTCCCGCGCGCAGCGCCCCAATGGACTCGGCGTGCTTGACCGCCAGCGTGGTGCGGTCCATGGCCTCGGCCGGGACGACGTCGTACACGCCGTGCCCGGTGGCCGGATCCCAGTCGCCAAACTCCGCAACGAAACCGCCGAGGACCTTGCGCTCGTGGAGGTCACCCAACACCGCTGCATGCTTGAGCATCTCGTCGTCTTCGAACGTAGCTCGGGGGGACCGGCCCAGCTTCTCGTCGAGTTTCCGCAGCAGCTGATACTCGCAACTCGCTGCCACCACGAGGTCGCTCGCGGAGTAGATCAGGTCCGGTAATGAGCCCGGTACCTCAGGTTCAAGAAAAAACACTGTGCCCCCGTTGTTGGTGCCCCGTTGTTGGTGCCCTCCGCTATTCAAGCTATCAAAGCCCTCTGACAGTTAAACATGGGACAGGAACCAGGCAAGGGCCTCTGGTTCCTGTCGTAGGACCGGCGTAGGGTCTGAGGATTATGACGGAACAACAACCGTATGAGCTGGTCCAGCGCTACGCGCACTTCGAGCTGCGCCGCTATCCGGCGTACGCTGTGGCGGAAATAGAGGTCAATGCGACCTTCGACCGCGCCGGGAATGCCGCCTTCCGGCACCTGTTCAACTACATCAGCGGCAGCAACACAGCGCAACGGAAGCTGGCGATGACGGCCCCGGTGATCCAGGAACCTGGGTCGTCGCAAAAGCTGGCGATGACCGCTCCGGTACTGCAAAGCGGACCGCTGCCGGGAAGCGCAGAGCCCGCTGATTTCATCGTCGCCTTCGTGCTCCCCGCCGGGGTGACGGCGGAGACGGCGCCGGTCCCGGCCAACCCCGACGTCAGAGTCCGGACCCTGCCGGGTTCTTTGGCAGCCGCTCTTCGGTTCTCGGGCAGCGGGTCGGAGGCGGCCTTTCTACGGCGAAACGAAGGCCTTCAAGAGGCACTCAGGCTGGCCGGGCTGAAGGGTGTTGGGCCGCCACGATTCGCCCGTTTTGATCCGCCGTTCAAGCCGTGGTTCCTGCGCCGCAACGAGGTTGTTCAGGACGTGCAGGAGCCCCTTCCGTCTTCAGGCGAGCCCGGCCGCTGACCGGGGTAGGGCAAAATGGTTTGGTGACCCAACACCCGCAGCTACCCGTCAACCCCGCCTCGCCCGCCTCCGGCCCGTCCGCGAAGGCCGGCTCAGCACAGACCGGCATGCCGCATTCCCAGGAGTCCGGCATCGCCGCCCAGATCGCCGGCGAGCTCGGCGTCCTGCCGTGGCAGGTCAAGGCCGCCGTGGATCTGCTCGATGCCGGCTCCACCGTGCCCTTCATCGCCCGCTACCGGAAGGAAGCGACCGGCACCCTGGACGATACCCAGCTCCGCGAGCTGGAGGAACGGCTGCGCTACCTGCGCGAGCTCGAAGACCGGCGCCGGAGTGTCCTCGAGGCGATTGCCGCCCAGGGTGCGCTGACACCCGAACTGCAGGCCGCCGTCGTCGGCGCGGACACGAAGTCGCGGCTGGAGGACATCTACCTCCCGTTCAAAACCAAGCGGCGCACCAAGGCGCAGATCGCCCGCGAAGCCGGACTGGAGCCGCTCGCCGACGCCCTGCTCAAGCGCCCCGAACTGGACCCGGAGCGCGAGGCGGCCAAGTACCTCAACGCCGAATACTCGATCGGGGACCCCGCCGCGGCGCTCGCCGGTGCCCGCTCCATCCTGGTGGAACGCGTTGCGCAGGACGCCGACCTGGCCGCCACGCTCCGGGAACGGCTGTGGACCCAGGGCCGGATGGTGTCCCGGGTGAAGAAAGGCAAGGAAGCCGAGGGCCAGAAATTCAAGGACTACTTCGAGTTCTCCCAGCAGCCGGCCGGGATGCCCTCGCACCGTGTCCTGGCGCTGCTGCGCGGAGAAAAGGACGGGGCGCTGGAGCTGGATCTCGCCGAGGCTGATCCGAACGACGACGCCGCCCTCACCGCCGCGCGCGGCCGGTACGAGGCGGCCGTGGCCAGGTTCCTCGGGGTCGCCGACCGCGGCCGGGCCGCCGATGCCTGGCTGTTGCAGACCGCGCAGCTGGCCTGGCGCTCGCGCGTCCTGGCGCGGCTGACGGCGGACCTGCGCAGCCGGATGTTCGCCGCCGCCGAGGACGAGGCCGTGCGTGTGTTCGCCGCGAACCTGCGCGATGTGCTGCTCGCCGCGCCGGCCGGGAACCGTGCCACCCTGGGCCTGGACCCGGGACTGCGCACCGGCGTCAAGGTCGCCGTGGTGGATGGAACCGGCAAGGTGGTCGCAACGGACACCGTCTACCCGCACGCCCCGGCCCGGAAATGGGACGAGGCGCTGCGGACCCTCGTGGGCCTCGCCACGAAGCACGGGGTCGAACTCGTCGCGATCGGCAACGGCACGGCGTCGAGGGAGACGGACAAGCTCGCCGCTGAACTGCTCAAGCAGCTCTCCTCCGGGTCAGAAAACAAGCCGCAGAAAATTGTGGTGTCCGAGGCCGGGGCGTCGGTGTATTCGGCGTCGGCGCTCGCCGCGGCGGAGCTGCCCGGCATGGACGTGTCCCTGCGCGGGGCAGTCTCGATCGCCCGGCGGCTGCAGGACCCGCTCGCGGAGCTGGTGAAGATTGAGCCGAAGTCGATCGGCGTCGGGCAGTACCAGCACGACGTCACGGCCGCGAAGCTGGACCGCAGCCTGGACGCGGTGGTCGAGGACTGCGTGAACGCGGTGGGCGTGGACGTCAACACCGCCTCGCCCGCACTGCTGAGCCGGGTGGCAGGGGTCGGGCCGTTGCTGAGCGAGAACATTGTGGCGTACCGGAACGAGCACGGGCCCTTCGCCAAGCGCAGCGAGCTGAAGAAGGTCCCGCGGCTGGGCGCCAAGGCGTTTGAGCAGTGCGCCGGCTTCCTGCGGATCACCGGGGGAGCGGAGCCGCTGGACGCCTCCAGCGTGCACCCGGAGGCCTACCCCGTGGCCCGGAAAATCAAGGCGGCCGCCGGTAAAGCGCCCGCTGCGGGAAGCTTTGCGGCGCTGAATCCGCAGGACTTCGTGGACGGCTCCTTCGGCCTGCCCACCGTGCAGGACATCATCGCCGAGCTTGAGAAGCCCGGCCGTGACCCGCGTCCGGCCTTCGCGGCGGCAGCGTTTTCTGAAGGCATCGAAAAGATCTCGGACCTCAGGCCCGGCATGGTACTGGAGGGAACGGTGACCAACGTGGCCGCGTTCGGCGCGTTCGTCGACGTCGGGGTGCACCAGGACGGGCTCGTGCACGTGTCGGCTCTGGCAAACCGCTTTGTCTCCGATCCCCGTGAGGTGGTGAAGTCCGGGCAGGTGGTCCGGGTCAAGGTGCTGGAGGCGGATCCGGAGCGGAAGCGAATCTCGCTCACCCTCAGGCTCGACGACGAACCGGCCTCCGGCGGCCGTGCGGCGGGCGGCCGCACTGCCGGAGACCGCCCGGCTGGCGGTCGTGCGGACTCGCGGCCGGAACGTCCGCGAGAGGCGACGTCGCAGCCGGCGTCGCAAGCGCCGTCGACCCAGCCGTCGACCCAGCCGTCGAATCAACCGTCCGGAAGGCAGCCGTCCGGGAAACCGGCAACCGACCGGCGGACGCCGGGCAGGCAACCGCAGAAGCCGGCCCCCACGCCGTCGCCGGTCAACACCGCGATGGCCGAGGCGCTCCGGAAGGCCGGCCTGGGCAAGTAGCGCCCGGTGCGGCTGCCGCACCACCGTTCGTCGCGGATTCCCTACCGCTTGGCGCATAACTAGTACGTTTGCTGACGATCTGCACCATGATTGCCGGAGGCAACGGCCCTCTACCGGAAGCTCGGTCAGAGGCCCTGGCAGAGGGCCGTTTCCGCAATGTGCTGGACACCGATGTCGTTGACGAGCAGGGGGAGTACTTATGGGTTGGCTGGACCGCGAACGAACCATCGCCCCGCCGGGATTTAACCGGTGGCTCGTCCCCCCGGCAGCCCTCGCGGTGCACCTGTGCATCGGCCAGGCCTACGCGACGAGCGTTTACAAGACCGCGCTGGTGAAGCACTTCGGCGCGAGCCTGACCGAGATCGGCGTGATCTTCTCCGTTGCGATCGTGATGCTGGGCTTCTCGGCCGCCATCATGGGCACCTGGGTGGACAGGAACGGGCCCCGCAAGGCGATGTTCACCTCCGCCGCGTTCTGGGCGAGCGGCTTCCTGATCGGCTCCCTGGGCATCTTCAGCCACCAGCTCTGGCTCGTCTACCTCGGCTACGGCGTCGTCGGCGGCATCGGACTGGGGATCGGTTACATCTCCCCGGTCTCCACCCTGATCAAATGGTTCCCGGACCGGCCCGGACTGGCCACGGGCATGGCGATCATGGGGTTCGGCGGCGGCGCCCTGATCGCCAGCCCGGTCTCCACGGCCCTGCTGAAAATGTACGATCCCAACTCCGGGGCCAAGGGCTGGGTGGCCAGTGGTGAGTCGGTGGGCAAGCTCTTCCTGACCCTCGCCGTCGTCTATCTGGCCTACATGATGTTCGGCGCGTTCACCATTAAGGTCCCGGCCGAGGGCTGGAAACCGGCAGGTTTCGACCCCGCAAAGGTCAAGGCCGCCTCGCTGGTCACCACGGACAATGTCTCCGCCCGGAACGCGGTCAAGACCAGGCAGTTCTGGCTCGTCTGGATCGCCCTGTTCTGCAATGTCACGGCAGGGATCGGCATCCTTGAGCAGGCCGCTCCGATGATCCAGGACTTCTTCCGCCAGCCCGACGGCACGTCCCTGGCCAGCGCCGCAGTGGCCGCCGGCTTCGTGGGGCTGCTCTCGATCGGCAACATGTCCGGCCGCTTTGCCTGGTCCGCCACCTCCGATGTCACCGGCCGCAAGCGCATCTACATGGTCTACCTCGGCGTCGGCGCCGTGCTCTACACCGTGCTGGCGCTGGCCGGCTCTACGTCCACCGTCCTCTACGTGGCCCTCGCGTTCGTCATCATCTCCTTCTACGGCGGTGGGTTCGCGACGGCCCCCGCCTACCTGCGCGACCTCTTCGGCACGTTCCAGGTCGGAGCCATCCACGGCCGGCTCCTGACGGCCTGGTCCGCGGCGGGCATCGCCGGGCCGCTGATCGTCAACGCTTTCCTGGACGCGCAGGGCAAGCCCGGCGCGCTCAACGCCGCGTCCTACCAGCCCGCCTTGCTGACCATGGTGGGGCTATTAGTGATCGGTTTCGTGGCGAACCTCTTGGTCACGCCGGTGGACGCACGATTCCACGAACCACGTCCTGGCCGCGTCCGGTCCGAAGAACCTGCCTTGGAGGGCTGAAATGAGCAGTGCACAGAGTTCCGTCACACCGTCCACCGGGAGGTTGGTCATCGCCTGGGCGCTTGTCGGCGTGCCGCTCGCGTATGGCGTCTACGAGACCCTCACCCGCGTGGCGGCCCTGTTTGGCTGACACCGTGGTGACAGAAGTCCTCGGTGATAGTCCGTGCGCGGTCAGTGTGCCGTTCACACGCCCGGAGGCGTTCACCACACGCCCCACGCTGCAGGGCACGTTTGGGATGAGCGCGTCCACGCATTGGCTTGCGACGGCGGCGGCCCAGTCCGTGTTGGAGCGCGGCGGGAACGCCTTCGACGCCGCGGCGGCGGGAGCGTTCGTGCTCCATGTGGTGGAGCCGCACCTCAACGGGCCCGGCGGAGACATGACCGGGATCTTCGTCACCGCGGACCGGCCGGAGCAGCCCATAGTCCTGATGGGGCAGGGTCCGGCGCCGGCCGGGGCCACGGTGGAGCACTACGTGGCTGAAGGCCTGGACCTCGTTCCTGGATCGGGTGCCCTGGCCGCCGCGGTGCCTGCCGCCGTCGACGCCTGGCTCCTGCTGCTGCGTGACCACGGGACGTGGGAGCTGGACTCGGTCCTGGACTTCGCGATCGGCTACGCGCGGGACGGCCACCCGATGCTCGGCCGGGTCGGAACCACCATCGCGGCCGTGTCCGCGCTGTTCGAGGCGCACTGGCCCACGTCGGCTGAGCTGTGGATGCCGGGCGGCCGAGTCCCGGTTGAGGGCGAGCTGGTGTGGAACCCGGCCTATGCCCGCACCCTGGAACGGCTCGTGCAGGCCGGAGTCAGGGAATCCACCCGCGAGGCGGGAATTGATGCGGCTCGCCGCGAGTGGCGGGAGGGGTTCGTGGCCCGCGCCATGGTGGAGTCGGTTCAGTCCCCGCACCGGCATTCCTCGGGCACGGATCACCGCGGAGTGCTCGCCTTGGACGATCTCGCGGGATTCGAAGCCGGGTATGAGGCGGCCGCCACTGTGGAGTTCCGGGGCCACACGATTGCCAAGACCGGGCCGTGGGGCCAGGGGCCGGCGCTGCTGCAGACCCTGGCCATCTTGTCCGGTTTCGAGGACCGGTTCCTTGATCCGTCCACCGAGCTGGGGGCGCACACCGTCCTGGAGGCGCAGAAGCTCGCGCTCGCGGACCGGGAGGCATACTACGGCGACACGGACGTGCCGCTCGATTACCTGCTCTCGGAGGACTACTGCGCCGGCCGCCGTGCCTTGATCACGGAGCGGGCGTCCCACGACTTCCGGCCTGGCACCGTGCCCGGGCGGGAGCCGTACAGGCCACCACTGCGCACCAGTTACACGCCGCGGGCGCTCGCGGGCCATGCCGCCGCGGCCGGACTCGGCGTCGGCGAGCCCACCGTGACATCCGCGGGGGAGACCCGCGGCGATACCTGCCATATCGACGTCGTGGACCGCTGGGGCAATATGGTCTCCGCCACTCCGTCCGGCGGCTGGCTGCAGTCGTCCCCGGCGATCCCGGAGTTGGGCTTCTGCCTGGGCACCCGGCTGCAGATGACCTGGCTGGAGCCCGGGACGCCGTCCACGCTGACGCCCGGCAAACGCCCGCGTACCACCTTGACGCCCACGCTCGTGCTGCGGGACGGCCACGCAGTGACCGCGCTGGGGTCGCCCGGCGGCGACCAGCAGGACCAGTGGCAGCTGCCGTACCTGCTGCGGACCATCGTGGGCGGGTATTCGCCGCAGCAGGCCATCGACGCACCGACGTTCCATACGACGTCGATGCCCGGGTCCTTCTGGCCGCGCACCTGGGAGCCCGGCGGCGCCGTCGTCGAGAACCGGCTCGGTGAGGACGTCATCGCGGGGCTGGAACGCCGCGGGCATGTGGTCAGCCGGGCTGGTGACTGGGCGCTGGGGCGGTTGTCCGCCGTCGTGCGGGATCCTGAGACCGGGGTCCTGCAGGCTGCCGCAAATCCGCGCGGTGCGCAGGGGTACGCCGCGGGCCGGTAGCGGTTGGCGGTGCGTAGCGGTGGAGCTGGGGATGCTCGCTTCCTAGCCGGAAGCCTTGAGCCGGTCCATGAAGCGGAGCGACTCGGCAACTATCTGCTGCTGCGCCTCGTTGCGGCTGATGCCCGGCTCGCCGTCCCCGGGCTGCCCACCGTAGTCACCGAAGAACGCGTGCACGCCGCCCACAACCGTTGCGTAGGTGGTGGTTGGCGGGAGCAGGGGCCTCGACGCCGCGATCTTGTCCGGGGTGCTCAGGCCATCGTTTGTGCCGGAGATGGAGAGCACCGAGAGGCCCTGCGCGTCCGCCATGTTCTCTGCGGGGTACGAAGCAAAGAGCAGCAGCCCGGAGACGTCGTGATTCGCCGCCGCGAACGATGATGCGCTCACGCCGCCCAACGAATGACCACCGACGGCCCAGGAAGCGATTTCGGTATGCCGGTCCATGGCTGCGCGGGCCTGGTTGGTGTCCAGCAGGGAGACGCCAAGGGGTGGCTTCAGGATGACGACTAGATGACCCGCGTCCGCGAGCGGCTGCAGCAGGTCCTGATAGGCGTGCGCGTCGACCCTGGCACCGGGGTAGAAGACGAGACCCGTGGTGGCTTGGCCCGCCGGGGCAAGGGTGATCGAAGTGGCGTCTTCTGCAGCCTTTGACCCGGCTGGCGCGGTCGCGGTGGGCCCATTGGCCGGGGCCGTCTTCTCCCGGTCGGGTTGGTGGGGGAACGGGCTGAGCCACATCAGCGCCGCCACGAAACCGAGGACCGTGAGCCGGCCTGCGATCCCGCGGACCAACTGCCAGGTGGAAATGTCACCGCTACGCTGCTGTTTGCCGCCGAAGAACCAGCGTCTGACCAGAATCAGCGCCCACAGAATCCCCAGTGCGACGGCGGCCACCAGGAGAGCGGGCAGGGCGGGGTGGCCGCCGAGGACGGCCGGGTTGCTGAGCAGCATCCAGAGCGGGACCACTATCAGGGCGGCCGCCGCGAGAGCGCCGCTCCAGTTCAGGATCGAGGACTTCCAGGAAGTGGAGTTGGGCCCTTTGGGGACGGGGCCGCGGGTTTCGGTGGGGTTCGCAGGACGAAAAGGCTGGCCTTCCTTCACGGCTTGATGATATCGCCCCGGCAGCGGAACCCGATGGTGTCCGGGTGCGGCAAAACCCCGTCACCGGCTCGATCAGCGGCCGCTGCGCCCCACCCACAGCCCATGCAGCAGCGGAAGCACTGACGCGATCATCAGGACATTGCCGAGCACCATGTCATCCGCGCGGACCACGGAGCCGGAAACCAGCAGGGCGCCGAAGATCAGCGCCGATGCTGATCGCTGCGCCGTGCGGTCAAGCCGTCCCAGCTGCCGCTCGAGGCGCGGATTTGCCACCGACAGTGAACCGTCCTCGAATCGGGTTAGCAGCCCATCCATACGTTTCGGCAGACCCAGCGCCATCCCGGCGGCATCGAGCGCCTGCTGGGCAACGTCCTGCACGATGTTGCCGCGCTCGTCGCGCAGCAGCTGCGCCGCATAGGGTTCGACCGAATCCCACAGATTGAACCGGGCGTCCAGCGAGCTGCACACACCCGACGTCAGTGACATGGCCCGGATGATGAGCAGGAAGTTCTCCGGGAATTGGAAAGGCAAGGACCGGACAGTGTCACCGAACTCCACCGCGAACTCCCGGAACTCCCTGGGGTCGACCTCGCGAAGCTCGGCGAAGCCCATCCCGCCAAATCGGGCGAAGAGGTGCGTCATTGCCCGCTCAAGCTCCACAGTGTCCGCCGAAGGCACCAGCACACCGACGTTCCGGATGGCGGCCACCAGACCCTTGCCGTCACGCGAAGCGGCCGCGATGAGCAGCTTCCGCAGACCGCTGCGTGTGCTCGGCGGGATCTCGCCCATCATGCCGAAGTCGATGAAGGTCAGCTTCCAGGGGTGCGCTGCGGATGGATCCGTAGCCGGCGTGACAAAAATGTTGCCCGGGTGCGGATCGGCGTGGAAAAACCCGGTGGTGAACATCTGGTCGAACATGACGGAGGCAAAAACCGGGGCGACCTGCGCCGGATCGATACCGGCAGCCAGCAGCGCCACCGAGTCCGTGATTTTGATCGCTGTCACGTCTTCGAGGGTGAGCACGCGGCGGGTGCTTCGCTCCCAGACGACGCCGGGCACCTCCACCCGGGCGTCATCGGCAAAATCGACCCCGAACCGCTCCGCGTTCGCCCCCTCATTCAGGTAGTCGATTTCCTCAAGGCTGGTCTGCGCAAACTCCTCGACCAGGGCGGGCATGTCAGCACGATCTGACACCAGGCGTACGTGGCTGAGCCAGCCGCCCACTTTGCGCAGTGCCGCCAGGTCGACGTCGACAATGTCGTTGATGCCCGGCCGCTGTACTTTCAGAACCACACGGTCGAGACCGGTGTCGGCGGCGTCGTCCGGGCGAAGCCTGGCCCGGTGCGCCTGCCCGAGGGACGCTGCCGCGATCGGTGTCTCCTCGATCGAGGCGAACAACCGCTCCAGCGGCGCGCCCAGCTCAGCTTCGGCGAGGGCTCGGATCGCGGAGAACGAAACCGGAGGCACCTCGTCCTGCAGCCCCTCGAGTTCCTTGGTGATCTCGGGCGGCAGCACGTCGAGCCGGGAGGACAGGAACTGTCCGACTTTGATCATGAGGCCGCCGAGGTCCACCGCCAGCGCATGGAAGCGCTGCGCGAAGCGCCGCATCCTCTTCGCCCTGGTGCGCTCGGCAATCCTCACCAGCCCGATGCGGGGGAGGAGCAGCTCAAACCACCAGGTCACCGCGAGATGCCACGCGGCGAAACGTAGGATGCGGCGGTAACGGGCCCGGTGGTTCCCGGCGCCGGGGACCGTGACTGCCCGGTCCCGGCGAACCGACGTCACCCCCGTCAGCCCTGGGCGAGGATCGCGTACAACCGGCGGCGCGCGTCATCGAGCACCGCCACGGCTTCCTGCACCTGCTCCGGCGTCCCGGTGCGTCCCACCTGGGAGGCGGCTTGTGCGAGCTCGATGCCCGCCTTGGGCAGCGCCGCGAACCCCGCGCCCGATGCTGGACCCGACGCCCAGGGCGCTGACATGCCGGCACCCGCTACCTCCTCGCGGCCCGCCTCCGTCAGGGAATAGATCTTGCGGCCGTTGGATTCCTCAGCACGGATAATGCCCTCGTCGGCCAGCAGTTGGAGGGTTGGATAGACGGAGCCAGCGCTGGGCTTCCAGGTCCCGCCGCTGCGCTCCTCAATTTCACGAATGATCTGATAGCCGTGCATCGGCCGCTCGGCGAGCAGTGCCAGCACAGCCGAGCGCACCTCGCCGCGCCCCGCCCGGGATCCCGAGCGCTTCTCGAACCTCGAACGCAACTCCTCTACGGCCTGCCACATGCCGTCGACATTGTTGCCGCGAAATCCGCCTGCCGGGTAAGAACTGCGCATCATGCTCTCCTCTGGACAACCGTGAGCGATATACAACGATAGCCAACGATACACGCGCAGATTTGCGAAACCAAGAGCGATAGCCATCCACATCTTGCATCGTGATGCCACAGCAAGGAGACCCGTCGAATGCCAAAAAATACGGGTCAAGGAACCACGGCCCATTAGCCAATGTGCAGTCAGGCGTGTTGCCTCAGCCTCGCTTCCAGTCAGCCTTCCGGACCGAACGACGATGCCTTTGGGCTTCTGAAGAAATTAGCCAATGCCGACCGCACCAACACCGCCCATGAACCCTCGTTGGTGGCGTCAGCGTTCCTTATTTGCGGTTTCCCGGGCCCGCTTAGCGGGCGTACGGCGCTTACTTGCATGCTGCCAGGCCAGTCCTGCCTGAGTGCCCGAAATAAACCCACCGAACCACGCGATTCCGGCAGGGCCCAACACCAAACAGAGGACGAGGACCAGCACCAAAACCAGCATGGCAAGCCATCGCCAGAGCGGCGAAAAACGCAGCAACCACACGCCCACGGCCAGACCTGCGAGTAATGCAACGACCTCCTGCATCACATGGTCCTGAGGCCCGAGCACGATCACCGCGGCCGTGGCGCTCAAGAGCACGCCACTAAGGATCAGAGCATTCC